>JANPAT010000024.1:0-1849 GCA_031430075.1 Chitinophagaceae bacterium
TTTTTAGAATTTACAAAAGAACTCATTACAAATTTTGCAGAAATTGATGCCAGCATTGCACATCTTGAACCTAAAAAATGTATATTCAGGATTAATAGAGATGTAAGATTTAGTAAAGATAAAAGTCCTTACAAAACCAATATGGGCTTGTTTTTGAGCAAATCTGGTAAAAATGCTACTCATGCAGGATATTATTTTCACTTACAACCTGGAGCATGTTTTATTGGGGGAGGATTATATATGCCTATGCCTGATATTTTGGCTAAAGTGAGGCAAGAAATTGATTACAACTGGCGTGAATTCAACAAGATTATCACCAATAAAAAATTTGTATCGCAATTTAAAGAATTAGATAAATCGAAAGAGTTCACATTAACTCGTCCACCAAAAGGTTATGACATAGACAATCCAGCAATAGCGTTTATTAAAATGAAAACTTGGATAGCAGGAAAGAAAATAAGTGATGAGGAATTGTTAGATAAAAAAATAATAAAAAATATGGTTGCCAGCTTTGAAGCTTTAAAACCAACTATAGATTTTTTTAATAGAGCTATTAATAGCTAATTAAAACTGAAAATAAATAAACTCTTTTTGTTCTGCACTAATAAAAAGTAAAATCATTCCTACAATCAAATAATAAAAAGCAAAACGAAACATTTTATTTTTTTGTAAGAAGATTTTTTCTATTGCAAAATTTCCTTCTCTACCCATCCATTCCACCAAAATAAAAAATGCAATCAACAACATTAAGATTTTTGGAAAAAAAGTTGGTATTGAAAAAATGGATGAAGAAAAAATGGACGAAACAATTTGAAATGCTTGAGTTAAATTTTCTGCTCTAAAAAATATCCAACAAAAAATTGTTAGTAAAAATGTAAAGAGAATTTGAAATGTTTCTTTGAAAGAAGGAATAGTTTTTCCCTGAGCAACAATGTTTAAATAATTTCGATTGGTTCTATGTAAAACCGAAGGAATAATAAATAAAGCATTTAAAAAACCCCATACAATAAAAGTCCAATTGGCACCATGCCAAAAGCCACATACAATAAAAATGATGAGCACATTTCTAATCGTTATCATCCTTCCATTTTTACTTCCCCCAATTGGAATGTATACATAATCTTTGAACCAACTTGATAAAGAAATATGCCATCTCCTCCAAAACTCAGCAATATTTCTAGAGAAATAAGGGAATGAAAAATTCTTCAATAAATCAATACCAAACAATTTTGCTGTTCCAATTGCAATGTCAGAATAACCAGAAAAATCTCCATAAATCTGAATGGCAAACAGAAAAGAACCTACAAACAATGTGCTACCAGAATAATCAGTTGATGATGAAAAAATAATATTTACATAATTAGCACATTGATCTGCAATTACAATTTTTTTAAAAAATCCCCATAGAATTTGCTTTAATCCATCAACAGCATTTACATAATTAAAATTTCTTTCTTTCTTTAATTGTGGCAATAAATGTGTAGCTCTTTCAATAGGACCTGCAACCAACAGTGGAAAAAAGCTAACAAATAAACTGTAATCTATAATATTTTTTTCAGCTGATATTTTATTGTTATAAATATCAAATACATACGACAAGCCATGAAATGTATAAAATGAAATACCTACTGGTAATAAAATATTTAATGTAGAAATGTTAATCTGTAATCCAATGCCAGTAAGAGCTTCAGCAAATTGAGAAATGAAGAAATTATAGTATTTAAAAACACCTAAAAAACCAAGATTAATTATTATACTAACCCAAAGCCATGTTTTTTTTTGCAATTTATTTTTGGCCGACGCTATTTTTAATCCACTAGTAAAATCTAACAAAGTAGAGAACATTAAT
>JANPAT010000025.1:0-10543 GCA_031430075.1 Chitinophagaceae bacterium
GTATTTCTTCTTATCCCAAATTTCAAAACGAGACAAAACGCCAAAAAGCACAATATCTTTTTCTATAAAAGCATATTCTTTTAGTGTTGGTTGAAGGTTTAATCTACCAGCACTATCTAAGCTTACTTCTGTAGCACCACGTAATAAATTTCTTTTAAAAATTACAACTCTTGGGTCAAGGTCATTCAAACCACTAATTTTGTTTAGGATATTATCCCAAGCAGATTTTGGGTAGAGAATTAAGCAATTACCAGAGCCACGACTTAAGGTAAAAGTTGTTTCGTCTTCAGGCAATTGTTTCTTCACTGCTGCAGGCAGAAGGAAACGACCTTTAGAGTCAACTGTTGCTTGATATTCTCCTTGAAATTTGCTCATTGTTAAGAAATAAGAATAAAATTACCACTTATTCACACAAAATAACCTAGAAAAACACAATTTCCCAAATAGTTTTTTTATGGCTATGAGGATAAGTTGTGAATTACATGTGAATTAAGTGAGGATTTACTGTGGAGAATGGATAAAAATGCTTGCTATTATTCATTTTGTATCAATTCATTAATTAACATGACTGTGCATAAGTAGAATTGAAACTGGTGGGAAATGGTGGGATATTTTTTTGAAAAAGTTAAAAAATGATGAAAATGGAGCCCAAAAATTTGTCGATTAATGATTTTACCTACGATTTGCCTGATGAAAAGATTGCAAAATATCCTTTACCCAATAGAGATGATAGTAAGCTGTTGATTTATGAAGATGGACTCATTAGTGAATCGAATTATCATCAAATTTCAAAGCAAATTCCTTCAAATAGCTTGATGATTTTTAACAATACCAAAGTTGTAGAAGCAAGATTAATATTTACAAAAGAAACAGGGAGCTCTATTGAAATTTTTTGCTTAGAGCCTGCAGCGATATATGCAGATATTACAACAGCCATGTTACAAAAAAATAAAGTGCTTTGGAAATGTTTGGTTGGTGGAGCAAAAAAGTGGAAGCAAGAAATTTTATATAAACAACATAAAGTTTTACAATCATTTCAGGCAAAAAAGATAGAACAAAAACAAGATTATTTTTTAATAGAATTTAGTTGGGGGAATGATGATTTAAGTTTTGCAGAAGTACTTCATTTACTTGGTGAAATTCCATTACCCCCATATTTGAATAGAGCAGTTGAAGCAGAAGATAAAAACAATTACCAAACAGTTTATGCAAAATATGATGGCTCAGTTGCAGCACCAACTGCTGGACTTCATTTTACTGAAAATATATTCAATGCACTTAAAGAAAAAAATATTCAAGCATCATATGTAACGCTACATGTTGGAGCAGGAACTTTTAAACCAGTTAAATCTCAAACAATGCAAGAACATGAAATGCATCAGGAATTTTTTGAAGTGCCTTTATCTTTTATCAATCAATTAATTGAAAATTTAAATAACAACATCATTGCAGTTGGAACTACAACTTTAAGAACTATTGAAACTCTTTACTGGATGGGTGTTAAAGCATTAAATAATGCTGATATAAAAAATGTAGAAGACCTGCAAATTCATCAATGGGATGCTTATAGCTTACCTCAACAATATTCAGTTTCAGATGCATTAAATGCCCTAAAAAAATTCATGCTACTTCATAACATGGAAGTGCTTTTTGCTAAAACACAAATCATTATTGCTCCACCTTATCAATTAAAAGTAGCAAATGCATTAGTAACAAATTTTCATCAACCAAAATCAACATTGCTTTTATTGGTAGCAGCCATTTTAAAAAACAATTGGAAAAATGTTTACCATTATGCTCTTGAAAATAATTTTAGATTTTTAAGCTATGGTGATGGAAGTTTATTATGGTATGCTAAAAAATAATTTTCCTTCTTCCATCATCTAATAACTCAATTTGAATGTTGCAATATGCATTAGTCAATAAAAAATTCACCTTTTCTGGCCACTCAATAAAACAATAATAACCACTATACAAAGCATCTTCAACACCAACATCTACAACTTCTTGCTCATCTTTTAATCTGTATAAATCCAAATGAAAAATAGTTCCTACAGCATTGCTCTGATATTCATTAATAATTGAAAAGGTTGGGCTACTATTCACTTCATCAACTTTCAAAAATTTACATAATGCATTAATAAATGTTGTTTTACCGGCACCCATTGGTGCATTGAAAGTCCATACTTTGAAAACTTTATTTTTATCCCAAACCTGTTGAGCAACTCTATTTATTTCACTTAAATTAAAATCTATTTGCATATTCTGATAACTATCTTGTAAAGATTATTTTTTATAGACTAACAAAATTAAAACTATAAAGTAACTTTGTAAGTAATATGGAAAATACGTTATTAAAAGTAGATGGCATGGATTGTAGCAGTTGTGCAATTTCCATAACTAAAACTTTGGAAAAAAAGGGATTACAAAATGTAAAAGTAAATTATGTTAATGGAGATGTAAGTTTTGAAAATAAAAATAATCTACCACTAACAGATATTGAAAAAAATATTGAGAACTTAGGATATCAGGTTGTTAAATCAAGTTCTCCAACCGAAGAACAACCTAATAAGTCCATTTTTAAAAACCATTGGCAAAGGTTTTTTGCTTGCTTAATATTTTCTTTACCTCTTTTTCTTGCACATATTTTTCATATACACTTTTTAATGAACCCATTGGTACAATTAGGTTTGGCTACTATTGTATATTTAATTGGCATGAGTTATTTTGGGAAAAGTGCTTTTAAAAGTTTGCTGAATAAGTACCCCAATATGAACGTTTTAATAGCATTGGGTACAACAGCTGCTTATGGTTACAGTTTGTATGGTTTACTCATAGGAAAAGCACATGAATTTATGTTTTTTGAAACCACAGCTACTACCATAACACTTGTTTTTTTAGGTAATTATTTAGAAGAAAAAACTAGTGCTCAAACTCAAACTGAGTTAAAGAAATTACTTAAATCTCAAATTACAAAAGCAACTATGATTGCTTTTGATGATAAGTATCAAGAACAAACTTTTGAAGTGGATAGTAAAGATTTAAAAGTGGGTGATTTGGTTTTAATAAAAACAGGCGAAAAAGTTCCGGCAGATTGTAAAATACTTTGGGGAAGTGGTACACTTGATGAAAGTATTATTACAGGAGAAAGTTTGCCTATTGAGAAAAAAGAAAAAGAAACTTTAATTGGTGGAAGCATTGTAAATGATGGTGTATTTAAAGCTCAGGTTTCTGCAGCAGGTAATGACACAGTATTATCTCAAATCATTAAAATGATTCAAAATGCACAGACAGAAAAACCACCCATGCAATTATTAGCTGATAAGATTAGTGCTGTTTTTGTACCAGCAGTTATCGTTATTGCTATTCTTACTTTAGTTATTAACCATTTTGTTTTTAATGTTTCATTTACTGAAAGTTTAATTAGGGCTGTTGCAGTACTTGTAATTTCTTGTCCTTGTGCTATGGGGCTTGCAACCCCTGCTGCTATTGCTGTTGGATTAGGAAGAGCTAGTAAAAATGGGGTGTTATTTAAAGATGCAACTAGCTTAGAAAAATTCAAAGATATTACACAAATTGTTTTTGATAAAACTGGAACATTAACCACAGGCGAATTTAATATTCAACAATTTTCAACTACAATTAATGATGCTGAATTTAAACAAATTGTTTATTCACTAGAAAAATATTCAAACCACCCAATTGCATTAGCCATTACCAAAGAATGGAAAACTACAACTGAAATTAAATGGAAAACCATTGAAGAAATAAAAGGAATAGGCATAGTAGCATCAGACAAAGAAGGCAACAAAATCTCTGCAACTTCATTTAAAGCTGTTAAAGAAAAAACTGAAGATTATTCTCATAATATTTACATTACTAAAAATAATGAACTAATAGGATGGATTGATGTGATTGATAAAATAAGACCAGAAGCAAAACAAGTGATACAATGGCTTCACTCAAAAAATATTAAAACCATTTTATTGAGTGGAGACAAAAAAGAAAAATGTGAGAGAGTAGCAAATATTCTTGGAATTGATGAAGTTTATGCAGAACAATCTCCATCAGATAAAATAAATTTTATTGCAAAGCTAAATGCTATAACACCAACTGCAATGGTTGGTGATGGTATTAACGATGCACCTGCATTAGCAAAAGCTAGTTTAGGCATTTCATTAGCTCAAGCTAGTCAATTAGCCATTCAATCGGCACAAGTTGTTTTAATGAGAAATGGATTAAATAAATTACCTTTTGCAATGGGCATTGGAAAGCATACTTACATTACCATTCAAGAAAATTTATTCTGGGCTTTAATTTATAATGTAATAGCAATACCCATTGCAGCTGTTGGTTTATTAGGAAAATATGGACCAACTTATGGAGCTTTAATTATGGGACTAAGTGATGTAGTATTAGCTATTAATAGCATTAAACTAAGGTTTAAAAAAGTTTATTAATTTTTAAACAATACCTTTTTCTAATAAATATTCAGCTATCTGAACAGCATTAGTAGCAGCACCTTTACGCAGGTTATCGCTAACAATCCACATATTTAAAGTGTTGGGTTGGGTATCATCTCTTCTTAATCTGCCCACAAAAACCCCATCTTTTTCATGTGCATTCATTGGCATTGGGTATATATTATTTGCAATATCATCTTCTACAATAATTCCTGGAGCAACCGATAGAATATTTCTCACATCATCCAAAATAAAATCATTGCTGAATTCAACATTAACACTTTCACTATGTCCACCCATAACAGGAATACGAACAGTTGTAGCGGTAACTTTAATATTATCATCACCCATTATTTTACAAGTTTCCAACATCATTTTCATTTCTTCTTTAGTATAGCCGTTTTCTAAAAAAATATCAATCTGTGGAATTACATTTAAATCTATTTTATACTTGTAAGCCATGTCGCCATCAATTCCATTTCTTTCATTCATTAATTGATCCACTGCTTTTTTCCCTGTACCAGTAACACTTTGATAAGTACTAACCACCACTCTTTTAATATTATATTTTTTATGTAATGGTTGTAATGCCACTACCATTTGAATGGTTGAACAATTAGGATTGGCAATTATATAATCATCTTTTGTTAATACATGAGCATTAACTTCAGGTACAATTAATTTTTTAGTGGTGTCCATTCTCCATGCAGAAGAATTATCTATAACTTTAATTCCAGCTTCAGCATATTTTGGTGCCCATTCTAATGAAGAGCTACCACCTGCCGAAAATATAGCTATTGCTGGTTTTGCTGCAATACCATCTAACATACTTACAACCTTATACCCTTTCCCTTTAAAAAATATTTCTTTACCAACACTCTTCTCACTAGCAACAGGAATAATTTCTGTAACAGGAAAATTTCTTTCTGCTAAAACTTGCAACATTTTGCTGCCAACCAAACCTGTGGCTCCTACAATAGCTACTTTCATTTACTTTATATAATTTGCACAAATATAAATCCTCAGATGAATTGTGTTAAAATAAAACATTTTTATATAAATTTCTTTAACAAGTAGCAAAACTTAATAAAACTAACAACCATTATCTTTGAAAGATTAAACTTTACAAAATGATTCGTACAAAAATTGCAGGTATAGGAAAATATGTTCCTGAAAACATTGTAACTAATAACGATTTATTAAAGTACATGGATACTACTGATGAATGGATACAAGAAAGAACAGGTATTAAAGAAAGAAGATATGCCCATAGAACCAAAGAAACCACCACTACTATGGGTATTGAAGCAGCTAAAGTTGCAATTGAAAGGGCTGGCATTACTGCACAAGATATAGATTTCATCATTTTTGCAACACTGTGCCCCGATTATTATTTTCCTGGTTGTGGGGTTTTATTACAACGAGAAATGAAAATGAAAGAAATTGGTGCATTGGATATTCGAAATCAATGTAGTGGTTTTATTTATGGTTTAAGTGTTGCTGATCAGTTTATAAAAACTGGTATGTACAAAAACATTTTGTTAGTTGGCAGTGAAAAACATTCTTTTGGTTTAGATTTTACCACTCGTGGAAGAAATGTTACTGTAATTTTTGGTGATGGAGCCGGTGCTGTTGTTTTACAACCTACTACTAACGAAAATCAAGGTATTCTTAGTACACATTTACACAGTGACGGAAATGATGCTGAAGTTTTAGCCATGTATAATCCAGGAACCCATGCAAATTATTGGAAAGAAAATTTAAACAGTTTTAATGAAGCAGAAATTGGAGAAATGTTCATTAGCCATGACATGATAAACAATGCACAGATTTATCCTAATATGGATGGACAAGCAGTATTTAAAAAAGCTGTAGTAAAATTTCCTGAAGTAATTATGGAGGCTTTAGAAAAAAGCAATCTTACTACTACAGATATTAATTTATTAGTGCCTCACCAAGCTAATTTAAGAATTTCACAATTTGTTCAACAGAAATTAAAATTAAGAGATGATCAAGTATTCAATAATATTCAAAAATATGGAAACACCACTGCTGCTAGTATTCCTATAGCATTGTGTGAAGCATTTGAATTGGGCAAAGTTAAAGAAGGCGATTTAATTTGCCTTGCTGCTTTTGGTAGTGGATTTACTTGGGGAAGTGCATTGTTGAAATGGTAAAATATTAGTTCATAAATTATTGATGAATGAAAGTATGGAAAGAAAAATTATTTATTTAATTAACCCTAAATCTGGTACTAAGAAAAAAGAGCTTATTCAAAAACAGATTAAAAAAATTACTCAAGAAAAAGGAATACAGCATGAGTTTTTACAAACAAATCCAGAGGGAAACTATGGTTTTATTAAAGACAAAATTGAACAGGAAAAAATAACTGATGTTGTGATTATTGGTGGTGATGGAACAGCAAATCAAATAATAAGTGCACTAAGATTTTGTAATGTAAATTTTGGAATTATCCCTATAGGTTCAGGCAATGGTTTAGCAAGAGCTGCTAATATTCCAATGAAAATAAAATCATCCATTGAACTTGTTTTTTCTGGAACTGCAAAGTTGATTGACGGCTTTTTAATCAATAATCGATTTGCTTGTATGCTTAGTGGTATTGGCTTTGATGCAAAGGTAGCACATGATTTTTCTACTAAAACTTCTCGTGGATTATTTACTTATACTCAACAAAGTATTATTAATTTTTTTAAAGCACAGCCCTATCAATTTGAAATATTTTTAAATGGCTTCAATTTTTTTACTGATGCTTTTTTTATAAGTGTTGCTAATAGCAATCAGTTTGGTAATAATTTTACTATAGCACCACAAGCTAGTTTGAATGATGGATTATTAGATGTTGTTATTGTGCAAAAAATGAATAAAGCTAAATTACCATTTGCTATTTTACAACAAATGAGGGGCAACAATAAACTACAAAATTTAGTTGACGATATGAGCAAAAAAAATATTCTCTACTTCCAAACTTCTTCAATAACCATCAAAAATTTAAAGCTTGCACCCATGCATATAGATGGAGAACCAGTTGAATCTGAAGAAAACATAAAATATGAAATAATTAAAGATTGTTTTCGCTTGATTTATTAATATTTTCATACATATTTGTTTCCCTAAAAATTTAATGAGAGAAAAAATAATAACTGTATTAATTTTTGTATTGTCCTTTTCAAGTTTACCTGCACAAGATAAATTTATTACAGGTACAGTAACTAACGAGTTTACAAAAGAGCTAATTTCTTTTGCAAGTATACATTGGAAAACTGCAGGTTTTGGAGCTATTACAGATAGTGTAGGGGTTTTTAGAATTAAAAAATCTTATCATAAAATAGATACCCTTATTGTATCATACATTGGTTTTGAAGATCAATTGTATTCAATAGATAACGCTAAAAATATTGATACACTATACTTATCACTTAAAACAATTAAGATTACTGGAGAAGTGGTAATCAAATCAAAATCAAACAGGGGTTTAAGATTTTGGAAAAATATTGTAGCTCATAAAGTTGAAAATAATCCATACAAGTATAATAACTATGCTTATGAGCTTTATAGCAAATTAGAGATTGACTTAAACAATGTAAATAAAAATAGTTTTCAAAGTATTAAAATCCTGCGACCCTTTGCATTTATATTAGATAATATTGACAGTATTTCAGATAAAAGTCCATTTCTTCCTGTATTTATTACTGAAACTTTATCTGATGTGTACAGAACATCAAATCCAGAAAAAATAAGAGAGATTATTAAAGCTGCACAAACACATGGAATAAAAAATGAGAGCATTCTTCAATTTGTTGGTGGTGTAAATCAAAAAATAAATATCTATCAAGATTATATTAATCTTTTAGGCAAAGAATTTATTAGTCCAATTAGTTCTGTTGGCGATAAATTTTACAATTATAAAGCTGCCGATACACAAATAGTAAATGGGCAAAAGTTTTTTCATTTATTCTTCAATCCATTAAAAGATGGTGAAAATACTTTCACTGGAGAATGCTGGATACATGGTGCAACTTGGGCTATTCAAAAAATTACCATAAACCTTTCACAAACTGCAGATGTAAATTTTGTTAATAGAATGAGTATTATTCAAGAATTCACTCAACTTGAAAATAATCAATGGATTTTTTCTAAAGATAAAATTGTACTCGATGTCTCTCCATTCAAAAAAGGTAAATTCACCTACATTGCTCGTAAAACAGCCCAATACAAAAACATTCGAATGGATGCTGAGGAAATAGAAAAAGAAATTGCAAAAAATAAATTAAAGGAAGAAGTAATAGTTGATGAAAATGCAACTGAAAAAGATAAACAATTTTGGGATAATAACAGACATGAAGTTTTAAGCAAAAATGAAAAACAAATATTTTGGATGATTGATACTTTAAAGCAAGTGCCTGTTTTTAAAAGATTAGCCAACACTTTAAATTTTATTGTAGATGGTCATAAAAAATTTGGAGCTATTGAAATTGGACCCTGGTTTAAATGGGTTAGCTATAATCAATTTGAAGGTTTAAGAACAAGATTTGATTTAGGAACCACTGATAAATTTAGCCCTAATTTAAGGCTGAGTGGCTATGTAGCATACGGATTTAATGATACAAAATTCAAAGGAAAAATTGGCTTTAATTATCGATTTCCTGCTAAATCTGGTTGGACTATTAATGGTAATTATATAAACGATCTTGATAATGGTAGAATTAAATATTCTGAAGATGAATCAACACAAGATAATGTGTTTAATCAAATACTAAGAAGAAAAGGGATACCTCAAAAATTTCTAGGATACGAAGAATATAAAGCTTATATCACCAAAGAATGGCCAAACAGGTTTAGTGTTTTAACTAGTTTGGCTCGTAATGTTTATACAGGTTTTACTCCTTTACAAGGTGGCTTACAGTTTATTGAAAAACAAGATAAAGTAACTAATACAGAAGCATTAATTAGATTTAGATATGCACCAGGTGAAAGAAAAGTAAGCACCCATAGAAAAAGTGTAAAAATTAAAAGTAATCAACCCGTATTTGAACTTCGTTTTGCAAATGGAATAAAAGGAGTGCTTGGTGGTGAAAAAAATTATTTCAAATATTATGCTTCTGTTTCTCAAAAATTTAGAATAAAAAGGTTTGGACAACTCTCCTATAATATTTATGCTGGACAAGTATTTGGAGATAGCTTACCATTTATGTTATTAGAGCTGCATCCAGGAAATGAGTTTTATACATATAATGCAAACGGCTTTAATTTGATGAACAGATTTGAATATTATAGTGATAAATATGTTGGCATTCAAATAGAGCATAATATAGAAAAGAAGTTAATTAATTTAATTCCTTTTTTAAGAAAAGCAAAAGTGAGACAATTTTGGAATTTTAAAGCTGTTTCGGGTGATATGTCAAATACAAACAGAATATTTAATAGAACCGACTATGGAGAATATCAGTTAAGAACTTTAAGAGGTAAAACCTATATAGAAATTGGTACTGGTTTAGATAATCTTTTCAAATTTTTTAGAATAGATTTCATCTGGAGAATAAACCCAACATTTAACACTCCAGTTCGTCCATCAGCACTTCAACCTATACAATATTTTGGAGTTTTTGGAAGTATGAAAATTCAATTTTAAATATAACTACACAAAAAATCCTCAAGAAATCTTGAGGATTTTTTACTATTCAGATTTAATTTTATTTGTATTGTGATGTTAAGCTTTTTGCTAAGTCAACCATGTTCTTAATACTTTCATCGTTTAAAATTCCTTTTTTAAACTCAGCTAAAACTTCTGGCAATTTATTTTGCATTTCAACTAAAAAATGTTCTTCAAATGCTTTTACATTTTTAACAGCAACTTCTCTTAATAAACCTTGAGTTCCCAAGTAAATAATAGCTACTTGTTTCTCAACAGACATTGGAGAATATTGACCTTGTTTCAAAATCTCTACGTTACGAGCACCTTTGTCAATTATATTTTTTGTAGCAGCATCTAAATCTCCACCAAACTTAGAGAAAGCTTCTAACTCTCTAAATAAAGCTTGGTCTAGTTTTAAAGTACCAGC
>JANPAT010000026.1:0-1662 GCA_031430075.1 Chitinophagaceae bacterium
AGACCAATAATGCCCATTAAGGGTACAGCGTAAAATAAATAATTCATATGTTAGTTTAATAAAATTTTGGCTGGCAAAAATAGGGGTTTGAAGCTAAAAAGCTATGTATAAAAAACACAATATTGAATTACTGCTCTTCTTCTTGTATAGTCTGTGGACTTTGTGCAAAAATATTAGCCAACTCTTTGGCCTTATAAATTTTGGAATTAAACTTATTTCCTAAAACAATGATTGTTGCAGAATCTTGAACCATTCTGGTAAAAACTGCATTATTGCCGTGCCACCAACCATTATGGTATGGTATAATTTTATCGGGATATGTATATAGTCTAAATCCTAAACCATAATTATGATAACTTGGCCTTTCGTTACTATAAGGTGTAAATGCAATTTGCAGTGTATTTTGACTAATTATTTTGTTGGTGTACAAAGCCTGATCCCAAATTAATAAATCTTCTGGAGTGCTGTATACATTTTTATCTCCATAAACACAATCTAGTTTTTCAATTCCATAAGGAACAAAATTGTATTTGTAAGAGGGGGTGTAACGTGAAGTATCCTTTATGCAAAATACATATGAATTGTTCATGCCTAAAGGCATAAAAATGTTTTTCTTTACATAGGTTGGAAAATCTTGACTAGTAATTTTTTCAACAATTAGTGCTAATAAAGCAAAATTGGTATTACAATAATTAAATTTTTTGTTTGGTAATGCTTCAATTGGTGGATGTTTATCTATTAAAAAAGACAATACTTTATCGTTTGTAACAAAGCCATTGCCAATATTATTTTGAATTATTTTTTTGTATGTTACCCACTTACCTCTTTTATTTTTTTTACGCGAAAGCATGACACTTCTTCCATCCATTAAATGAACATAATTTGGCAAACCACTTCTATGACTTAATAAATTTTTTACCGTAATATTAGCATAAGGAAAGTTGGGTAAATAGTTTCTAACATCTGAATCTAAATACAATTTTTGTTTTTCCATAAGTTGTAAAATGGCAATAGATGTAAATGTTTTAGAAACAGAAGCTATATGTATTGGGGTTGATTTAGTTAAAGGTGTTTTTGTTGCGTAATTAGCATAACCTTTATAATCTTCAAATATAATTTCTCCATTTTTTGCAATAAGTATACCACCATTAAAACCACTATTAACTAATAATTGCGAGTAAACATTTTCTATTTGTTGTTGATAATAGCCTTTAATATTTTCTGACAATGGTTTTACACTGATTGTAGAGTCGTGCGAAGACTTCAATACATCAGAAAAATTTGCATTGTTGCAAGAAAATAAAAAATAAGATAAAATGGCTATTAACATTATTCGAAACATTATATTTTTTAGCTGTATAGAATTTACAAATTTAAACGTTGGTTATGGCTTTTAATTGTTAAAAATAAATATAAAATAATGGGGCTTTAATTTTTGATTATAATTTTCTCTGCAGTTAGTAGTTCATCTTCTATAAATAATTGAATTGCATAAGTTCCATTTTTAAATAAACTTGAATTAAAAAGTATGTAATCATTGGAAGTTTTAATCTTCTGTAATACTTTACCATCAATGCTTACAAGATGTATAGTAATTTCTTTTTTATTCTTATTTTCGAAATTTATTACTCCTGAATGTTGAAAAGGATTTTGAAAATAAAG
>JANPAT010000027.1:0-1776 GCA_031430075.1 Chitinophagaceae bacterium
CTTACTTAAATATTTATGGTACTCAATTAAAAGAGTGGGGTGTAACTCTTGGTGCAGGAACTCAGTTAAACAGAAGTGGTTTAGGTTTACAAGCCAATATTGAAATTGGTGGCAGAGGAAATACAAGTAATGGTTTATTAAAAGAAAACATTACCCAAATAGGCTTAACTATTAGCTATAGAGATTTTTGGTTCACTAAAAAAGTGAAGAAGTATAATTAGTAAAAATAATTTTTGCTACAGCTCTATGCTATAATTCTTATAAAACTTCCAGTAGCATCGAATAATAATAAGTTTTTGTCAATGTCTACTTTGTAAAAAACTCTACCTGCTGCATCAACAGTTTTATAAGCAGCTTTTATTTTCTTCCCTATATAATATTTAGCACAATAATCTGTAGCACTTTTTGGCAATTGACTTTCTAAAATTTCTGTGGTAGTTTCAATTATAGCTCCAGTTGTAGCAAATAAAACAGACATAGAATTACTGTTAAAAGTAAAACTGGCTAAATAATTACCATCTACTAAATCCCAACCCATAACATTAGTTGATGGGTATAGTTGATTAAATCTATCAACAACTGCTATTGGCACATCAATTTCTTTAATATTAGAATTTTTTTGTTGAGTTGAAATTTGATTAGATGAAATTTCTAATTGGTTGGTTTTGTTACATGAAATCTGTGTGAATGCGAAAAAAAACAGACCCATAATAAAGATTGTTTTTTTCATAATTATTTTTTTAATGATTAAAACGGTCAGCAAGGTACCATTAGTTTAGATATTTTACAATTTAATTTGTAACTTATTTTAACTTTATGTGAACTCTTAATATTATTTTAATTTCTACAAATCTTCTATTTATAAATTTGCTATTCATAAAATTATATGCAAAATCTTTCAGTTTCCATTATCACTTTTAATGAAGAAAAAAACATTGCTCGATGTTTAGATAGTATTAAAGACATTGCCAATGAAATTGTAGTGGTAGATTCTAACTCAACTGATAATACTGAAAACATTTGCAAACAATATGGTGCAAAGTTTTATAGCCAAACTTTTTTAGGATATATCGAACAAAAAAATCATGCATTAAATTTGTGTAAAAATCAGTATGTATTGTGTTTAGACGCTGATGAATGTTTAAGTGAAGAGCTCATTCAATCTATAAAAAAAGCCAAGCAAAATAATTTTAATGCTGATGCTTTTACTATGAATAGGTGTACCAATTTTTGTGGTAAATGGATTAAACATGGCAGTTGGTATCCTGATAGAAAATTGAGATTATTCAATCAACAAAAAGGAAAATGGGGAGGGGTTAATCCACACGATAAAATTGTTATGCAAGAAAATGCTACAATAAGTTTTTTAAAAGGAGATATTCATCATTACAGTTATTATACAGTTGAAGAAGTATTAACTCAACAAAATAAATTCACTACCATTCAAGCCAAAGCTTTATTTGATCAGGGTAAGAGAAGCAATTGGTTTAAATTATTTTTTAATCCAATTGTTGCTTTTAAATCTGGTTATTTTTTAAAACTTGGTTTTTTAGATGGTGCTGATGGATTTTTTATAGCATGGACAGTAGCTTATAATACCATGGTAAAATATTATAAGTTGATGAGGTTACAAAACGTAAAGTAATTCTTACAAAAACTTTGCAGCTTTAATTAAATCTTCTGGTGTATCAATTTCAATTCCCATATAATCTGTAAGCACCATTTTTATTGAAACTCCATTTTCTAAATAACGTAAGCATTCAATTTTTTCTGCAG
>JANPAT010000028.1:0-5630 GCA_031430075.1 Chitinophagaceae bacterium
AGGAAAATTATAGATATGGCAAAAATTATAGGCATTGACTTAGGAACAACCAACAGTTGTGTAAGTGTAATGGAAGGTAACGAACCTGTTGTTATTGCAAACGATGAGGGTAGAAGAACCACTCCATCGGTTGTAGCATTCTTAAAAAATGGTGAACGTAAAGTTGGAGATCCAGCTAAACGTCAGGCTATCACCAACCCACACAATACTATTAGTAGTGTGAAACGTTTTATGGGCAGAAAATTTGATGAAGTAACTGAAGAAATTAGCCATTGGAGCTATAAAGTAGCTAAAGGTGACAATAATACTGTACGTGTTGATATAGATGGCAGATTGTACACCCCACAAGAAATTAGTGCAATGGTGTTACAAAAAATGAAAAAAACAGCTGAAGATTATTTAGGTACAGAAGTAACTGATGCAGTTATTACAGTACCTGCATATTTTAACGATGCTCAACGTCAGGCTACCAAAGAAGCTGGTGAAATTGCTGGTTTAAATGTAAGAAGAATTGTAAACGAGCCTACAGCAGCTGCTTTGGCTTATGGAATGGATAAAAAAGGCAAAGATCAAAAAATTGCTGTATTCGATTTAGGTGGTGGTACTTTCGATATTTCCATCCTTGATTTAGGAGATGGCGTTTTTGAAGTAAAATCAACCAATGGCGATACACACTTAGGTGGTGATGATTTTGATAAAGTAATTATGGATTGGTTGGCAGATGAGTTTAAAGCTGATGAAGCAATTGATTTACGTAAAGATCCAATGGCTTTACAACGTTTAAAAGAAGCTTCTGAAAAAGCTAAAGTTGAATTGTCTTCTGGTACAGAAACAGAAATCAACTTACCTTATATTACTGCTGTTGATGGAGTGCCTAAACACTTAGTAAAAAAATTAACTCGTGCAAAATTTGAAGCACTTGCAGATAAATTATTTGAACGATGTTTAAAGCCATGTGAAATTGCATTAAAAGATGCAGGATATTCTACCTCTCAAATCGATGAAGTAATATTAGTGGGAGGTTCATCTCGTATTCCTAAAGTTCAAGAAATTGTAGAAAAATTCTTTGGTAAAAAAGCAAACCGTAGTGTAAATCCTGATGAAGTAGTGGCAATTGGTGCAGCTATTCAAGGGGGTGTTTTAACAGGAGAAGTGAAAGATGTATTGTTATTAGATGTTACTCCTTTAACATTAGGCATTGAAACTATGGGTGGTGTGTTAACAGCAATGATACCAAGTAATACCACTATTCCTACTAAGAAAACAGAAGTGTTTTCAACAGCTAGCGATAATCAACCAGGTGTAGAAATACATGTGTTGCAAGGCGAAAGACCCATGGCTGCACAAAATAAAAGTTTAGGTAAATTTAATTTAGCCGATATACCTCCTGCACCTCGTGGGTTGCCTCAAATTGAAGTAACTTTCGATATTGATGCTAATGGTATGTTACATGTTAGTGCAAAAGATAAAGGCACAGGCAAAGAACAAAAAATTAAAATTGAAGCAGGTTCTGGTTTAAGTAAAGAAGAAGTAGAAAGAATGAAAGCTGATGCTAAAGCTCATGAAGCTGAAGACAAAGCTGCAAAAGAAAAAGTAGAGAAAATTAACCAAGCCGATAGCATGATTTTCCAAACAGAAAAACAACTAAAAGAGTTTGGCGAAAAAGTTCCTGCAGAAAAGAAAGCTCCAATTGAAGAAGCTCTAACTAAATTAAAAGAAGCTCACAAATTGCAAGATCTTGCAGCTATTGATACTGCTTTAGCAGAATTAAATACTGCATGGACTGCAGCTAGTGAAGAAATTTACAAAGCACAAGCCGATGGTGCTGGTGCTGGAGCAGGACAACCTCAACAAGAGGGTAGTGCTGAACCAAATGCTTCAGCAAATAATGATACTGTTGAAGATGCACAGTTTGAAGAAGTAAAATAAGAACAATTAGTAAATTTGAAAATATGCTAATTAGCAAATATTATAGAACCCTTGCAGAGATGTGAGGGTTTAAAAAAAAAGGGTATGAGTGAAAACGCAATTTTGAACGAACTATATAAATTTATTGAAATCGAAAAAGAACTAAATACGAATTTAGACTGTTTCAAGCAACGTATTAAACAGCTAAACTAAAAGTTTAGCAGAGCAAAAAATCTTTTGCCGATGTTGGTGTTCTTCACCAACATCTTTCCATAATTTTAAAAAAAAAGACACAACAACGGCGAATTGAAATGTAAAGTCTTTAATTTATTTCATCAATCATTAACAAATGGTATTTAGTAATTCATGAAAATTGAGGTACATTTGCAACACGATTTTAAGGAGTTAAAATGCTTTTCTTCCGAGCAACGTCTCTTCCAAGTTTTGTGCATGGCTACGGACGTTGCAATGCCAACCACTAGGAAAAAAGACACAACTGCAAAAACTGTAAAATCTATAACTTTTCACTTTAATCATTAACAATTTATATATTATTATTTTAAATAAATGGTGTATTTTTGCGTTTCTATTTTAGGGAGCTAATACAGTTCAAAAGGTTGATATTAGTGAGCTCTCTGTGTTGATAAAGTAATTCTACTTTGTTTAATTCTATCCCTAAAAATTTTATCAGAAGAGCAAAAAAAAGAAATAATTATGAAAAGTAATGTAAAGAATTCTATTGTAAAAATAGAATCAGAAGAATTGAAAAAATTAGTAACTGAGGTAAAAGAAACAGTAGCTACAAATGTTGATGTTAAGAATCAGGATCAAACAAAAAATTTTGGTGTAATTGATCTTTGGAAAATTCAAAAACAAAGGAAATCTGCCTTGCGTTCTAAATTGACAGACAGGTGGGGAATGTAATTTTATAAGGTTTTCTTTATCTGTTGGTATCCTTACCAACAGAAATTTAAGTTGTTGTTGGCAAGGATACCAACCACTAGGTAACATGCTTGTAACATAAATTAGCAACTTTTGGTTCTAGCAGAGTCTCTCGAAGAGGACTCTGCGTAATATAAACAAAAAGTTCAAACGCAGAGTCCCTTGGCTAAACACAAAACTTTTAAAGGAGACTCTGCTGAAACATAAAATTTTATTTAAACTCAGTAAACACACCCCTTAATCCCCTCTCAAGAGGGGAGAAAATTAGCTGCAAATAAAACCTGATAAATTGCAAGTTTAGGCGTGCTCAAAAAACTATCTTTGATGATTAGTTTATTTATTTAATGAGAATCTGCAACAAAATACCTTTGCTTTTGCAACTCTATACTTTTGATGTGAATATGCCTGAGGAGGGTTTATATGCACTGACCATTATACATAAATATAATGGCGATATGCACAGCTTTCAGGGTAATACATGGGGTAAAGTTATACATCAAGCTTTTGTACACATGAATAAAAGTATAAAGCAAGGAACCTCAAATAAAATTGGTTAATACACACCCCTTAATCCTCTCTTAAGATTGGAGATCTTTTGCTTTTTCCTTTTAACTTTTTCCTTAATACTAACCACTATCATATTTTTATGTGACTAAAGTAACAGATGATAAAATAATTTAATGGGAGGTTTGCATTGTAACAAAATATATACAATGGAACCTCATTATTATCAAGTTGATGTTAAATGGATAGCAGATAGAAAAGGTGTAATGTCATCGCCTGAATTAGTGCAACAAGTTGAAATAGCAACACCACCACAATTTAGTAAAGGGATAGAAGGCATTTGGTCGCCAGAACATTTATTAACTGCTGCAGTAAACAGTTGCTTTATGACTACCTTTTTAGCAATTGCCGAAAACTCAAAATTAGAATTTCATCAATTCAGCAGTAGTGCAAAAGGAAAGTTAGAACAAGTAGATGGAAAATTTTTAATGACTGAAGTAGAGATAAATGCCAAACTAGAAATTATTAAAGAAGCCGACAAAGAAAGGGCTGAAAGAGTGCTTCATAAATCTGAAGCTGCTTGTTTAATTTCTAATTCTATTAAAGCTAAAACAATTCTTACTACAGAAATAAGTTTTTTTGAAGGCTAAGTTTAAATATTTTTTAAACGTACTAAATCTGAATCTGGTTTAGATTCATCAGTGATAATTACATTGCCTCTATTTTTACGAACAATTCTTGAGAAAAGAGAAATTTCTTTATCGAAAATAAATCTAAAAAAAAGTTTTGTCCACGAATTGTGGCTAACTAAACTTTTGTAAAAACTAGGAGCAGTATTTTTTATTTGTGGAAGTTTATTCCAAGGAACTGAAGGAAAATCGTGGTGCTCGTTATGAAAACCTACGTTAAAAGCCACTTTATTCAATGGGCCATAATAACTGTAAGTTTCTTGTTCATTTCCATGTGTTAAATAATGTTCTTGAATCCATCTTGCACCTAATGGGTGTAGGCCTACAGAAAAAAAGAAACTAGTAAATAAATAAACAAATGATTTTGCTCCAAAAAAGTAGATGATAGCTGTAACAAATACAATTTGTACTAACCAATTTAAAGCAACCCATTTATCAAAAGGATTTATTTCTTTAAGTCTGTTTAATCTGAATAATTGAAAGAAAGGATAAAACAGTAACCAAATCATCTTGCCAATAAAATAATTATTAATGAGTTTGGCTTCCCATTTATTGGGTAAATCTCCATCAAGTTCATGAACACCTTGAAAAGAGTGATGTTTTAAATGATAGGTTTCGAAAGAAACACTACTTGCAAAAACTAAAGGTAAATTAGCAATAATGCCTGCAATTTTATTTGCAGATCTGTTTTTAAAAATTAATTTATGTGCACACTCGTGAATTAACACAAATAGAGCATGGTCGGCAAATGCACCAATAATATAAGCTGTAAGAAAAACCAACCACCAGGATTGATTTTGTAAAACAATGGCCAAAAATATTTGTAATGATACTATACCAACAATTGCTATACCACTCAAAGGATTTTTGCCAATCAAATTTCTAATTTGTGGAAACTCTTTTAAAATTTCTTTTGTTCTTCCTCTATGGGGTTCGCATTGATTAGAAAATACAAAATCTTTTTTTTGGCTCATTTAATTTTTAGTAGGTTATTGATTTTACGAATTGATTCCTAACTAAATTAAGTTAATTTAACCATTTCCAGTCCACTAAAAATTCTTGCTAAACTTAAATCGTTTGTTTTGTCAAAACTTTCCATATTCGAGCCAGTAACAATTCTCCAGAAATTTTTCTCTTTCAATTCTTCATAATCTTTTCCTTTAACAAAAATTCCTGTTATGGTGTTTCTTTTTCTAAATTGAATAGTAGTTTTTTTATCAACAATTTTTTTTGTAGTGATAAAATTTTCAATTGCTTCTACGTTCATTTTTCGATTTTTTTGTTTATAAAAATGGAGGGTAATAAATCACCCTCCACACTTTATTCATTATTGGGTTGTTGGATTACCAGCGACTTTTTGAATTAGAGTTTGAGTTAGAATAAGAAGGTTTTGAACTTCTTTCTTCTCTTGGTCTAGCTTCCATGATTCTTACAGCACGGCCTTCAACCATTCCACCATTTAATTCAGCGATTGCTTTTTTAGCAGCCTCATCATCTGACATTTCAACAAATCCAAACCCTTTACTAGTGTTTGTAAATTTGTCAATAATAACTTTTGCAGAGCTAACTTCACCATAAGGGGTAAAG
>JANPAT010000029.1:0-2114 GCA_031430075.1 Chitinophagaceae bacterium
TTTTACAACAATTAACCAACTTCAGCAATAGAAATAATTTCAAGCACAATTTAATTGATGTTCATGCCAAATTATTATCGCTTGGCGAATTAAATGAAGGTTCTGAATTAACAACAAAAGCTAAAGTAGTTTCTTTTTGGAAAAAGTCGAGAAAAGTAACAGCAATTGCTGCTGCCGTTGGTGGTGGTATTGCTTTATTAATAAGTACTTTAGTTGCTTACTTCAATCCTATCTCACCCAACATTACAAAATTAGGTGCACAATTAAAGAATCAAGAAAACCAAATTGCCGTTTTAAAGAACGAAATTATTAAAAGCAAAATTCCTTCAAAAGCAGAAATTAAAGGTGGTGGATCTTCTTTTTTAATTGATGGAAAAGGTTATCTAATAACCAATGCCCACGTATTAGAAGGAGCAACTTCTGCAAGTGTTTTTAATGGTGATGGAAAAGAATTTAGTGCCACAATTGCATTTATTAATGCTGAACAAGACTTAGCCATTTTAAAAATAAATGATTCAGAATTTGAAACTATAAAAAGCCTGCCTTATGGTATTAAAAATAATATAGGTAATATAGGTGAAGAAATTTACACAATCGGTTTTCCAAATTTTCCTAGAACAGATATTGTGTATAATGTTGGTTATTTAAGTTCTAAAATTGGTTACAATGGAGATACTATTGCTTATCAAATACAAATGAATGCTAATCATGGTAACAGTGGTGGTCCAATTTTCAATAAGCATGGAGAAATCATTGGTGTTTTAAGTACCAAACTTTCAAAAGCTGATGGAGTAAGCTTTGCTATAAAGAGTAAAAATATTTTTCAAATCGTTAATGACTTAAAAGCGTCTGACTCTACATCAAGCGATATTAAAATTAGCTCATCTACAAAGTTGAATGATGAAGATAGAGTTACCCAAATTAAAAAAATTGAAAACTATGTTTATATGGTTAAAGCATATAGAAATTAATTTATCCTAAAAAAACCATTTATTAACCTTGAACATTACAGTTCAAGGTTTTTTATTTTCTTCATTTCCTTAGTTTACATTTGCTTCAATGAAGTATTATATCATTGCAGGTGAAGCCAGTGGAGATTTACATGGTAGTAATTTGATTAAGCAAATCAAATTAAAAGATGCTGCTGCAACTATTAAATGCTGGGGTGGAGATTTAATGAAAAACTCAGGAGCTATACTGGTAAAGCATTTTAGAGAATTAGCTTTTATGGGTTTTGCCGAAGTGATTAAAAATCTTCCTACAATTTTTAAAAATATTTCATTTTGCAAAAAAGATATTTTAGAGTTCAACCCTGATGTTTTGGTATTAATTGATTACCCTGGATTTAATTTAAGAATTGCAAAATGGGCTAAACAACAAAACATTAAAATTGCTTATTACATTTCTCCACAAGTTTGGGCTTGGAAAGCTAATAGAGTGAATCAGATGAAAAAAGATATAGATCAAATGATTTGCATTTTACCTTTTGAAAAAGATTACTACAAAAATATTTGGAATTGGAATGTGCATTATGTTGGGCATCCATTGACAGAAGTTATTAAAGAATTTAAAAGTACTAAGTACGAAGTACAAAGTACAATTGAAGAAAATTCATCAATCAACGTCGTACCTCGTACCTCGTACTTAAAAAATTACATTGCCATTCTTCCTGGTAGTCGCAAACAAGAAATTGCCAAAAAACTTCCAATTATGCTAAGTGTGGCAAAACATTTTTCAGATTTTGAATTTGTTGTTGCAAAAGCTCCTGGTATTGAAGACAGTTTTTACGAACCATATTTAAGTACGTATCAAAATGTTTCATCGGTTACTAATGAAACTTACTCTCTCTTGTCAAAATCAAGTGCAGCAATAGTTACCAGTGGTACTGCAACTTTAGAAACTGCTTTATTCGGAGTGCCAGAAGTGGTTTGTTATAAAGCCAATAATATTAGCTATCAAATTGGTAAAAGAGTAGTGAAAATTAAATTTATTTCACTCGTTAATTTAATCATGGATAAATTAGTTGTTAAAGAATTAATTCAAGATGATTTAACATCTGAAAATATAAAAACTGAACTTGAGGAACTTTTATTTAATGAAGAAAGAAAGCAGCA
>JANPAT010000030.1:0-1690 GCA_031430075.1 Chitinophagaceae bacterium
GGGTTGGTGATGACCATCCGCCGGCTTCGCAACACGAGTTCTGCTATCAATACCAATACACCTAAAAATGCCAAGGCATCCAGCGGGAAAAAACGCGGGGCGCTTCGTCGTTATTTGCTCGAATCCTTGGAACCTCGTCAGTTGCTTGCGGCCGGTCCGCAGTTGATCGGTGTTCAGCCGAACAATAGCGACTTGATCGAGAACGGGGTGATTCGCAATATCGCGCCGCGCGAGTTGACTTTCCGCTTCGACGATTCTCAAGTGATCGACGCTGCAACTGTCGGTGGCATTCGCGTGACTCGAGCAGGTCTGGATGGTTCGTTCACGCTGCCGAGCGTAACCTCTGATTTCGGATCGAATGGTCGAGTTGATATTCTGCTCTCGAGTCGCAATGCAGCCGACCAGTTGACGATCAATGTCTTGCGAAGTGACCTGGGGCCCACGGGCGACCCGACGTTTGCGATCAGCGGCGTCAACGTCACCATCATCTTGAATTCGAATCCTAGTGCGGTGCCTACCGTAGCCATTCCCGACCTTGGAACGGCGCAGCGACTTGTTAATTTGATTAATGCTTCGGCGGTGGTTTCGCCTCGACTTTCAGCCAAAATCAATGGTGGATTGGCGACGGCACGATTAGGGAGCGTTGATCCCGCCAGTTACAGTCCGATTCGGTTGACGTCGAACCAAGATGTGATTATCCAGCCAGGTGCGGTCGTGATTGGCGACCGCCCCAATGAAAATGAAGTCACGTTGCGTTTTGCGGAGAATTTGCCGGACGATGTGTATCGACTGGAAGTTTTTGGATTTGATGATGCTGGTAGAGGTATTCGAGGACTTCGGAATACGAACGGCGATTTATTTCGTCCATCAAATGCAAATACACGTCAAGACACGATTGACTTCCGATTGGACTTAGGCTCGAAGGTGACGGCTGTCGTTCCGCAACCGGTGGTGAGGCGCGCGGACGGTTCTATCGAACAGCAACGCAATACGATCGTCGTTTACTTTGATAACGACAAGCTTCTCGTTGAAAACGGGGCGGATGGTAAGCCGACGGCCCGCAGTGTGGAGAACCCTTCGTTCTACCAATTGATTTACACTGCCGATACGGTACGCAATACGGACGATTTGCCGGCGTTCTTTCCAGCGACGGTTTCCTACAACGCATCTGCGAATACCGCAACCTTGCGCTTTGATACCGACATCGATTCGCTGCCGGGGCCATTCTTGCCATCGAGTACTTTCCGATTGCGAATTGGCACGCGAGAAACAGCCCCAATGTCGCCTGTCCGAACAGACGCATCTGCCACAGCCATATCGGATTTGAATACGAATGGCAGAGCAAAAGTTCGATTCACCTCGAAGGCGTTGGGGGAATCTGGAGCGGGTGTGAGGGTTTCGTTTGTTAGCGGCCCTCCATCGCCGAACCCGACCGTGACCGTTATCGGAAACGCAATTACGGTGAATATTGGCAGCGCCACAGCCACCTCGCCAAATACCGTAACGACTGTCAATCAAGTCATCGTCGCGTTGGAAACAGATCCAGCGTCGTCAGCCTTGATCAAGACCATTCTTGAGCCAGGTAGTGATGGAAACCAAGTGATTGGCAATCGCCCGATCAACTATTCGCCAGTGACGTTGTATGGTCTCGGAAGCACGTTCGATACAGCCACCAATTTGGGCACGATCG
>JANPAT010000031.1:0-4166 GCA_031430075.1 Chitinophagaceae bacterium
CCTTCGCCAGCACCAATAGATACTTTTTGATATAATTGTAATTCAACTGTATTAGAAACTGGTATTGCAGCTACAGCTGATTTTGCTGCATCAACAGCACTTGAACTAAAACTTGCAACAGAACTTGTTGCAGTTACACCCCAAACACCATCTTGTAAGGCTTTATCCCAAGCATTTTCGCTGCCTAATTTTTTACTCCAAAATGCTTTTAAAGTTCCAACAAAGTCTATTGTACTTCCAGCCCACTTCAATAAACTATCTTGCCATTGACGTGTTTTGAATAATGGATTGATAGTTGGTTGTAAAAATGAAAATTGATTGGTAGCAATTTCTGCATCTCCCCATGATTCTAAATAATGATGTGATGGAATTTGATAAGTACATAACTGAGAAGTTTCGTCTGCTTTTGCATTACAACTTACAGTTGTACTAATTCCTTTTAACCAACTGGTTACTTTTTTTGTATCGCCCCAAGAATAAATAGGATTTGCATCCATTATAATTAATGTATCAACTTTACTATCTAATAAAGTAGCAAAATCTGCATCAATACCTTGTTTAGTATTATTTAATGAACCAAAATCAATAGTTTTTCCATTGGCACCAATAGCTTCGTTAATAGCATTTACAACAATTTGAACATTGGTATCATTGTTTCCACAAACCACCAAAGCCTCACCATTTGCAGCTTTCAAAGCTTTTGCAGCTTTTTCAATTCCTTTTGCTAATTTTTTGTCGGCTATATTAACAGCAGTTCCATTAATTGCATTATATAAACCTAAAACAACAGCACCAGTTTCGCTTGGTCTGTGTAAAAATCTTTCATCAGCATTTGAGCCTGTTAAACTTGCCACAGTTTCAAAAGCAATGTGGCGACTCATATCAATATTTTTAGGATTGATTTTTTTGCCTTTTGCATATTGTTTTGCATAGGTAACAGGACTAATCCAAGTGCCTAAAAAATCTGCACCAATACTTACTATAGCCTTTGCTTTATCGAATTGATAAGAAGGAATAGCTTGTTTTCCGTAACAAATTTTATTCGCATTTAAAATACCACTGTAAGAAACTGCATCGTATTGAACATGTTTGCTGCCGGGATATTTTGCTAAAAATTGATTGATCGCTTCTTTTGAAGTAGGAGAACTTATTGTTGAAGAAAGTACTACTACATTTCCTGTAATTTTTCCTGCTAATTCTTTATCTATTGATTCAAAACTTGCTTCCTTACCATTGATTGTTGGGAAACGTAATCTTGCACCATCATATAAATCTAAAACACTTGCTTGAACTTTTGCTGAAGTTCCACCTCCTGTTAAAGGGCTTAATTCGTTACCTTCAATTTTTATTGGTCTGCCGTCTCTAACTTTAGCAACAATACTTAAAGCATCCCCATCCTGCACATAAGTAGTTGCAAAATATTGTGCAACACCTGGAATAATTTCTTCTGGTCGATTAGCAAATGGAATAGATTTTTTAATAGGGGTTTCACAACTTGCTGCAATAGCAGCAGCAGCTGTTGTAAAGCCTAAGTATTTTAAAAAGTCTCTTCTTGGAGTATTTGCATCCATTAAAGCACCATCTGCTTCAAATGGTATATCTTCTTTAAACTCATCTTTTGCTAAATTTTGATAAGCTGCTGTGTTGTTTAATTCTCCAAAACTTTGCCAATGTTTACTCATAATAACTATGATAATTCGATAATTTAAAATACAATGTTCATCCTAATTTGATAAAAAATACTTACCAATATTAATAGTGACATTTCTGACACTCGATTCCACCAATTTTTTCAACTGTAATTCCTTTTGCACTATCAATCTTCCCACTTTTCAATTCATCATGATATTTCTCGTATATACTGTAAAAACCATTTTCTTTAAATTGAACTTTTGTTTCTCTATGGCAATTCACACACCAACTCATACTCAAATCTGAAAACTGTTTCACCTCATCCATTTTTGTAATATCACCATGACAAGTTTGGCATTGTACCTTACCTGCTTTAATGTGTTGGCTATGGTTAAAATATACATGGTCTGGCAAATTATGAATTTTTACCCAAGGTATTGGATTTGCTTTTGTTGCATCCCAAGGTTGGCCAGGTGTATAATTAGCGTATTTATATAATTTTTGAATTTCTGCTGTGCCGTTTACTTCTTCTCCTTCTTCAGTATAAAGTTTTGCAGTGCCTTTGTACTCGTTGATTGCCATATGGCAATTCATACAAACATTTACAGATGGAATATTTGCGTGTTTACCCTCTTGTGCACCACCATGACAATATAAACAATTGACTTGGTTTACCCCAGCATGTACTTTATGAGAATAAAAGATGGGTTGTGTAGGTACATAATCTTTATTTCTTCCCAATCCAATTGCACCTTTTGCAGTTAAATAACCTCCTACGATTACTAAAAGAATGATACCAAAAGCTATGTAAGTTCTATTTTTCCAAAATACAATGGGCTCAGGTGTATCGAAACCCTCTTTAACATCTGCTAACTTTTTAAGACTACTATTTACTTGTAATAAAGTAAATGCAACAATGGCTAATATTAATGTTAATATTCCAAATAAAAGTGTACTATCAGATTCGTTATTTGCAATTTCAGGATTGTTAGGATTTGCTGCAACTGGTGGTTTCCAGTTTTTAACATAATCTAAAATATCGCCAATTTGTTTATCATCTAACACGCCTTCAAATACATTCATTGCACTTTTATTATACTCATTGTATAATGCAATGGCATAAGGGTCGTTAGTGGTTTTCATGTAAGAACCTGTGTTCTTAGTCCAAGCTATGAGATTTTTTTTGTTTCCTTTCCATCTTTCTTCTACACCCTGAAGTGCTGGACCAGTTAATTTTTTATCAATGGCATGGCACGAAGCACAATTTTTCATGAAAAGTGTTTTGCCATCATCTGCTGCTAATACATTCTTGCTGAAAGTAAATGATAAAACAAATAAAATGCTCGCAAGTATGGTGCTATTAATTCTGTAATGAAACTTCATATTCACTATCTGTGGTTCTTGTTGTGGATAAATTCCTAAACGCCGGCAAAAATATGACCTACACATGACATAACCACTATGTTAAAAAAGTTTTTTTAAGATTTTTTTTTCTTTTTAAGGAAAAAAATAAAAAACATAATAATAACAAGGGTTGTATTTAATTTGCACAATTTTAATTATTACACTTTGAGCAATTTTATTTTAAAATTGAAACAGAAATGGAAAGTAAATTGGTTACAATTTGCTTTAATCTTTACAACATTTGCTTTGGGAGGAAGTTCTTGTGCATACTTAAGTAAAAAAATATTGAGTGTTTTTTTTACATAGAAAAATTTTGTTTTTTATATCATCTATATCATTCTGGTTACTTTATTGTGGCCTGTTTGTGTATTAGCAATTAGTATTCTTTTTGGGCAATTCGTTTTTTTTAAAAAATACATTCGAAGAATTGGTAAAAGGTTTTTTGGAAATTCATAAATCTCGCTTTATTATTTTTCAACAATTTTTATTATGCAAAAACAAATTATTTGTATTGGTGCTGCTTTGGTAGATGAACTATATTCTGCAACATCGCCCATGCTTTTAGCTACTACTAACGATGCTGTTGTACATAGAAGTGCTGGAGGAGTAAGCAGAAATATTGCACACCAACTGGCATTATTAGGCTTGCCAATACAACTAATAAGTGTTTTTGGAAATGATGGAGAAGGCGATTGGCTTAAAACAATTTGTTCTTATACCAATATTAAATTAGATGCTTCAATAACTACCAGCTCTTTAACAGGAAAATACACTGGTATTATAAATTATGATGGCTCACTTTTTACAGCACTCATTACAAATGCAGAATTAGATTTAATTACACCTGAACATTTAAATAAACATCAAGCGTTATTGCATACTGCTTCATTTATTATTGCTGATGCAAATATTAGTTTAGTTGCTATGGAATGGTTAGCTAACTTCTGTGGTAATAATTCTATCCCTTTAATTATAGAACCAGTATCGGTACCACCTGCTGCAAAATTAAGTAAGATGAATTTGAATGGTGTTTTTATGCTTACACCAAATGAAGATGAGCTACCTGCACTAACAGGAAACAATCATAATACCACCATACACGAACAAGCAGAAGAATTATTAAACAGAGG
>JANPAT010000032.1:0-6835 GCA_031430075.1 Chitinophagaceae bacterium
AGTTTTCATTTTCATTTTTTAAACTAAAAGAATAATAATAAAACATGATAAAAGAAATCAAAAACCAAAACCAAGGATACCAATAATTTGAAATATTGTTATAATGTAATAATCCTGCGATAAATGAAGTCAATAAAAATATACTTATTACATGTTGAATTTTAATTAACTTAATGAATATAAAAAACAACACAGCAAATACAAGAAGCAAACTAATTAATCCATTCTCAAAAGCAATAGTTTGGTAAACCGACAAGAAAGTATAACTCTCATCATGTTCAAAAATTTTATACCAACTTGGTCCAGATCCAAATAAGATATTCTCTAAAGGAAGTTTTGGAAATTTTTGCCAGAAATAATCCGAACGTTCTTGTCTATCATTTAACGAAAATGAATCGAGTTTTTCATCAAGCGTTATTTGTAAAATCTCGTTTAAAGGAATAAATGCATTAATGATTTGCCAAACGATTAAAACAACAAATATGGTCAACAATATTTTTTTATAATTCTTAAAGAGTTCTTTTCGAATTAAATTAAATTTTAACACAATCGCCAATAAAATACTAAACGGAATTAAAATAAATGATGAAACACTAAATGAGGTGATAATAGAAATAATAATACAGAACGTGGCAATGTTTTTTAACATCGGCTTTAAAGTACAAAAATTGCTAAAGTATAAATAGTAAATACTCAGAGGAGCAAATAACTCCATCATAAATCCATAATGGCCAGATTCTTCAGCAAACCCTCTTGATCGAATTAAAAAACCAGTAATCAATGGGTCGTACTCTTTCACATTGGCTCTAGGTATAAAATCGGTTACATTAATTGAGAAAAAATTGGTTAATGTAAATTCAAATAAAGAAAAAAGAGAACTGATCAAAACTGCAATAAAAAAAACCTTTAATGTGCTTTTTAATAATTGCTGTGGAGATGTATGGCTTATAAAAAAAAGAAAGGGAGATATAAAAAATAAAAGAAAAGAGCTAAAATATGCAAGTGTATGATTTAAAGAAAAAGAATAGGCTAATCCATTCACCAAAAATGATACTAGAACAAAAAATAAAAACAGGGAAATTAGAACTATTTCTTTAGTTATAAAATTTATGGGCAATGCTTTATTCTTGGCATTATAAACAACATTAAAACCCAATAAAAACATTGCTGTAATTATGGGCAAGTTGATAGTACCACTTAATGCAAAAGCAGAAGTAAATGGCATAGCCAAAATGTAAACAAAAAATAATTTGTTACCTATGGTATGCACTCGATTTTAATTTATACAAAACCCAGTTTTTATAATAATAATAATTTCTTTTAATGAAAGAAATTTGAGTTAAACTCCATTCATTTAAAATTAAAATTCGCTCAGCATCAATATTACCACTACTAGTAATACTATTGGGATGATCCCTAAAAACTGTACTTACTAATTTTATATGCTTATAGTTTACAGATTTTTTTAATGCATTTAAAATATAATCAAAATCAGAAGCATATTTATATTTCAAACTATATATCAAATTATTTTTATCTATAAAATGTTTTGAAATAAAAAAACTTGGATGAGGAACAAATGTGCAATGCTCAGAACATAAAACTTCATCTAATGAATACTTTCTTAATTTAATTTTTCTATAAATATTTTCTTTCTTCTTAATAATATCACAATAAAAAAAATCAAATTGATGTTGATTAATTTGATTACTAATTTCAGACAAAGCGTTACTATTGTACAAATAATCATCAGAATTTAAAATCAAAATATAATCGCCTGTTGCTTGTGCTATTCCTTTATTGATAGCATGATACATTCCTTCATCTTTTTCAGAAATAAAGTAATGTAAATTATTTCTATAGGCTTTAACAATATCAAGTGTGTTATCTGTTGAAGCACCATCTATAATTATATATTCATAATTAGAATAATTTTGATGAATTACACTTTGAATTGTTTCTTCAATAAAAGCTGCTCCATTATATACAACAGTTACAATTGAAAACTTAATATTACTATTTGTTGCTAGCATTACTTTATAAAAAGTGCATCCATTTGCAATAATTTCCCTGTTGATTCATCAGCTAAACCACTTTCAACAGCAGATAATGAAAAACCATAACTTTCTATTTTCTGTTTCATTTCGTCAAATAACAATTCACCTTTATATAATGGCACTAATGACATTTCTAATTGCAAGGCTTTTATTTTTTGTAAAGATTTTGTTGCACCATTTAAAACCATGTCTTCATAACCTTGTGTATCAATTTTCAAAAACACATTTTCTGGAGTGATATTATTTTGGCTAAGAAAAATATCAACAGTTGAAAGATCAACTTCTTCTTTATTGATATATTCAAAATCATTAGAAATTGTAGAAAGTCTATTTGAAATTGGCAAGATTGAACTGCTTACAGAATTAGCAGAATTATTAATAATAATTTTAGTTTCTATATCTCCCAAACCTTTATTAATTGTTATCCAATTTTCATTAGAATGTTTTTTCAATTTTGAAAAAGCTTGAGATTGTGGCTCAAAAGAATACACTTTGCCTTTATATCCATTTTTAAATAAACTTTGAGTGTACTGACCCACATTGGCCCCAACATCTAATACTACATTAATGTTGTTTTCTTTTAAAAATCGAATGAGTCTTCTATCTTCTCGAGAAGGAAATCGTTTAACACTCATTCCAATTTTATTGAAAAAAAAGTTGACAAAATCTAAAATATTTTTTTTAGTCATTTAATTTATAAAGTTTAAATGCTTGATATAAGTATAAAAATATAATTGTAGCAATTACAATGAAAAAATAGTTTATTAATAGTGGTAATTTAAAAACGGCAACTACTATTATTAATGATACCAAAAGCAAACTTAATTTAGAATTCCACAAATTTTTGAAGTTGAAAGTAATCTCTTCTGTTTTATTGAATTTATACATATTAAAAATAGACCCCACTATTAAAGAAATTGACCAAGCTATTACAACTCCAATTCCATTGAAAAAATAACCAAGAACAAACGACAACACCACATTCAACAATGCAATGATGATATGTGAAATAAATGGAGTATGATATTGCTTTTGAGCAAACAAATTAAAGTATGTTGTAATAGAAACAATATTAAACAAGTTAGAAATGAGCAGTATCACAAAAATTATAAAAAATGCCATGTCTAATTCTTTCAAAAAAAACAAGCTAATTATTGGAGCTGCAATTAGTAAAATGCCATTAGCAATTAAAGACCATTGCAGGTTTTTGTTAGATACTTGATTGAAATAGGAAATGAAAACTGTTTTTCCTTCAGCAAATTTGTTTACAAAGTATGCAAGTAAGGTTTGATTGGTAACTGCAAAAATATTTCTTAACTGAGCTATTATTTTATTGGCAATTTCATATTTAGCAACATAGGTTAATCCAAACTTTGATAAAAAATATTTAGTGATTGGCTCATAACACAAAACAAGCAATGAAATGCCTTGTAGTTTCCAACTTTCTTTAAAAAATATATGTATGTTTTTAAAGTTTACTTCATTCCAAATAATCCTCAACCTTATTCGAATAAAAACAAAATATAATATACAGAAAAAAAGAAAACTAGCTTGAGCTATTTGAGCAATTGCAACACCAATCAACCCAAATTTTTTTATTGAAAAAAAACAAATCACTAAAAAAACAATATTGCCAACAGCCATTGCACTATTCTTAATGTAATTTAATTTTCGAGCATCAAGAATAGAAGAAAAAACAGTGGCTAATAAATTAATGAAAATTGCGAAAAGTGTTAATGATATTAATTCTAAATAACTATTGTATTTCTCCTTAAAAATATAAAACAATGAAATGTTTACAACAATACTTAGAAGAAAAAAAAATAACAGATAAATAACCAACCCATTAAGAATTAGTTCAGATGCTTTGCCTATATAATGTTGTTCATCTGATTCTGCTATTTCACGAATGATATTAGTGTTTACAGCTGCTGTAGATTGACTAAGAATTGAAGTAAAGCCAATAATGATTGCCCATAAACCCAATGCTTCTAATCCTAGATGAATTAGAATGAGTTTATATAAAATAAAAAAGGTTAGGGAATTGAATAATGTTATAGCTATAGAGCTATAGATATTTAAATTAACTTTCAAATTTGTTGATAAGAATATATAAGTAGATAAACTAAACTTTAGAATATGATTCTTTCATCCAATGTTTAGCTAATAAATAAACTATTACAAGCATAAAACCAAGCATTGCAAATAAGATAGCTGTTGAAGCTTTTCCCATTCCAACTTTATCGAGTGGTAAAATTGGAACATCGATCACTTGTATTAAAGGTGTTTCGCGTAATAAAGTAATTTTTGCTAAAGCCAATTGTTTTAAAACCTCACTATATAATTGTGTATTGGCAGTCACATCAATTCTTTTTTTAACACTACTTACTCTAAGAATTTGCTTTGTTGGATTAATATTTAGATCATTAGTTTGTGCTTCACTACTAATGCTTTGATTCAATAAGTTTTTTAAGGAGTCCGACTGGTTTTGCAAAAACATTAAGCTTTCACTCGATTTTTTTGTTTTGTAATCTGAATAAAATTTAATGACATTCTCGCTCAATTGCTCAATAAAGCTTTTAGCAAAAAGTTCGTTCTTGTCAACAAATTCTAAAGATATAATACCTGTTTTTTTGTCCTTTTTTTCAACGGATAATTGAAATTTATGAATAGTATTATAAACATTATTTAATATAGAATCTCTTGTTCTATTGTTTTCATTTACTAGAAAATAATTAGGTGTAACAATAATTTTCTCCAGCTTTTTATGTAAGCCTGTATTTACTAAATAATCGTCAATAAGCAGTTTGTCGTTTGAATTTTTTGCTGACGGAGATAATAAAGTTTTTACAATAAGTTTTTTACTTTTAAATAATTCCAACAAGTTATCTCCTTCAAAAATTCCACCACCACTTTGTCCTAAATCGATTCCAAACTGTGCTGCAATTCCTGCATATGCTCCAATTTTATCACCTCCTGCATTTTCAGAAACAAAAGTGAGTGAAGCTTTATATGTTGGGCCCTTCCATTTTTTATAAAAGAAACCCAAGCAGCCAAAAGCAAAAGTAATTGCTAATATTAGCATCCATTTAGATACCAAGTATTTTGTAATCAGTTTTGCCTTTGCAATTATTTCAGGAAAAGTTATTTCATTATTCATGAATTCTTACTTAATGGTTTAATTAAAATCTAGTTTGATTTGATAAAAATATCGTCTAAATGATAAAGTCTAGAATGTAATTGATACCCTCTTGAAATTAAATATTTTCTTATCAAATCCGAACCACCGACTTCACTATTATTTTCTATAACAATAACTTTAAATGAGAAGCCATCAAAATCAATTCCTTTTAGCACATGCATTTCATGGCCCTCAACATCAATAAATAAAACATCATAATTCCCTTTCTCTAAAACATTTTCTAATGGCTTAACATCTACAACTAATTTATTGTAAATACTGCTCTTTTTTTCAATTGTTGATTCTGAAAATGAAGCAAACATATTTGGGTCATGAGAGTCATCATTATTAGAATTATTAATTTCTGGAATATTGAGACTAAGTGTTTTTGCTTCATCTGAAATACCAACATATTGTATTTGAGATTCTGATCTATATTTTATCCATTCACGCTCCAAATTTTTGTTTGGTTCAAAGCTGTAGACTTTAGCTCCATATAATTTTTCAAATAAATAAGTATTATTATAATCAATTGGATGATTTGCACCAATATCAACTATTCTTACATCTTGTCCAGAATAATTGAGATTTATTTTAAAGTTTGTTTCTAAAATTTGTTTAACAATTAAATCTTGATTGAACTGGCTAAACATACTAGCATTGATACTTTTGGTTTTAATGCCAAATAAATTGAAAAGCAACTTCAGCTTTCCATCATAATAAAAATCATACTTGTACGATAAATTATTTTTTATTTCAACTATAACTTTTTTTAATTTGTCTTTAAAGTTCATTGGTTTATAAAATATAAAATGCTATTTATTATGGGGAGTGAAGTAATGATTTATCTAACTAAATTAATTATTGCAATTACAACACCTGCTAAAGAAGCTACTGCACTTGCAATACCTATAGTTTCTACAGTTGATAATTTTTTATTATTCTTATCAACAAGTCTCGGCACTAAAATTTCTGACCCTTCTTCTACTTTTGGGTAAGATTTAAAAAATAAAAACTTCTTGGTTTTTGATGCAATACCATTGGGTTTTAATACATATATTTTATTTTTTTGTGCATTATCTGTAAATCCTCCAGCTCTATCAATATAGTAATTTAAATATTCACCATCAACATAAACCACTTCTGTAGGAAACAACACTTCGCCACTTACTTTAATTTCTCTTTTTAGTTTTGGAACATTAATAATATCGCCATCTTGTAAAAAAATATTTTCTATACTGTTAGAATCTTTTAAAAGCTTTTCAACATCTAAACCAATTTTAACAGTTGGATTCAGATATTCTAAAGATGAAGCAGATGATGTATCATTAATTTGTTGTTTGATTTTTTTAAAGTAGATGTCACTAGTATCTTTTAAAATATGGGTTTTATTAATTCTTGTTATACTAACACCTTTTATAAAAGCTGAATGTGTTAATCCACCAGAACGGCTTAAAACATTACTCACTTTTTCATCGCTTGAAGAAAGTATATAAGTTCCAGGATATAAAACCTCTCCTTCAATTTGAACTTTTACTTGAGATTTATAACCAGGTTTTGTTCTAACAGTAACAATATCCCAAGGTTTTAGTTTGAT
>JANPAT010000033.1:0-10444 GCA_031430075.1 Chitinophagaceae bacterium
AAAGAAAAACAAAAAGCCAAATTAATGGAAGATTTAAAATTAACCGATGCCCAAGCTGAGGCTGTTATGGGTGTTCAGGCTGAAATGAGAAAAGAAATGATGCAATTAAGAGATATAGCACCAGAAGAAAGAATGGGGAAAATGGCTGAACTAAATGAATTAAGAATGAAAAAATACACTGATGCATTAAAAGATGAAGCCTTAGCAAAAAAGGTAATGGAATATGAAGCTGAACAATTGAAAAAAAGAATGGAAATGCAAAAAGCACAAGGTGGTAAATAAAATTAAAAAATCTCAGAATTTTCTGAGGGTTTTTAATTTACGTCATTTCGATCGAAGTGAGAAATCTATTGAGATTTTATTGATGAGATTTCTCGTTCGTTATCTCACTCGAAATGACGTTAAGTTAGGTTCGTCTTTTCGAAGGTTCTTGCCTGAGAAATCTGTTGGCTTTTGCTTTAATGTCTTGTTGTATTAAAATAATCCAAAAAATTGACTATCAACTTTACTGATTATCTCTCCTAAATGCTCTTCATTTTCACCAAACTTGTTTTTATCTACGTCTATTACTAATAAAGGACCTTCATTATAATTATCAATCCACTTATTATAATATTCGTTTAATTTTTTAAGATAATCTAAGCGAATATTTTCTTCATATTCTCTGCCACGTTTTTGAATTTGAGAAACCAACGTAGGTACAGATGCTTTAAGATAAATTAATAAATCTGGCGGTTGAACCATTGTTTTTAATGTTTGAAAAAACTTATAGTAATTTTCAAAATCTCTTTTAGCCATTAAACCCATATCGTGCAAGTTGGGTGCAAAAATGTTGGCATCTTCATAAATAGTTCTATCCTGTATTACAGTTTCTGTTCCTTCTTGAATTTCGAGTAATTGATTTAACCTGCTGTTTAAAAAAAAGATTTGTAAATTAAAACTCCAACGTGGCATATCCTCGTAGAAGTCCATCAAATAAGGGTTGTGGTCAACATCTTCAAACTGAGGAATCCATTTATAATGTTTGCTTAGCATTTCTGTAAGTGTAGTTTTACCTGCACCAATATTGCCAGCTACTGCAACATGTTTTGGTTTTTTTGTCTTAGCCATTTTATTTGAACTGTTTAAGAAAATAGGTTTCTCGTATTAATTATTTTTATTATTGAAGATTAGTTTTAAAATACTTTTTCACATTTTCAAAATCACTAACCTAATACAGCTTTTCGAACCAATTGTATTGTAGCATTTGCACTTTCTCTTGCCTTTTCAGCACCAAGTTTCATTATTTTATCCAATTCAGTGGTATCGTTTTGCAAATCTGTAGCTTGTTCTCTAATAGGTTTTATAAAAGCTACCATATCTTCTGCCAATTGTTTTTTAAAGTTGCCATAACGAATAATACAATTACCTGATGAGCTATTATTGAAATCTGCTTCAAACTTATTTACAACATCACTAGTACTTACTAATTTCATTAAAGTAAATAAGTTTTCAATATAATCTGGCTTAACAGAATTTGGAGTTTCAGGACCTTGATCTGTTTTTGATTTCATAATTTTTTTACGAATCAAATCATCATCATCTGCTAAATAAATTGTTGCTAATTGGTTTTCGCTTTTACTCATTTTTCCATTACCATCTAAACTTAATATTTTCACCAAATCTTCACCATAATTAAAAGCAAAAGGCTCTGGAAAAACTTCTCCATATCGATGATTAAAACGCTTTGCAAAATTTCGAGCCATTTCTAAATTCTGTTCTTGGTCTTTACCAACAGGAACTTTTACAGCTCTATGAATTAAAATATCAGCAGCTTGTAATACAGGATAGGTAAGCAATCCAGCGTTTACATTATCGGGTTGTGTTTTAACTTTATCTTTAAATGTGGTGGTTTTTTCAAGTTCCCCTTTATATGCCAACATGTTTAAATTTAAATACAACTCGGCAATTTCTGGCACATCACTTTGCACATATAAAGAAACTTTGTTAGGGTCTAAACCACATGCAATATTTTCAGCAATCACTCTGCGTACTGCAGTCTTTAATTCTTTTGTATCTGGATGTGTAGTTAATGCATGCCAGTTTGCAACAAAAAAATAACAATTATATTCATCTTGCATTCGAATATAATTTCTCATGGCACCAAAATAATTACCTAAATGTAAAAAACCTGTTGGTCTGATTCCACTTAAAACAACCTCATTTTCCATAGTTGCGAATATAGGTTTTGAGTTTGAGTTTAGTTTTTAAATATTAACAGAATTTATTCCTAATCTCAAAAATTTAATTAGATGTATTAACATGTAATTTTCTATTTTTACAACTTCAAACAAAAAATAAAAAAAATATGAAGAAAATTCTTGTAGCAGCTTTAACTTTAGTAACTGTTATTAGCACTGTTGCTTTTACAACAATTAATAAAAAAAGAGATGCAGTAAGTTATGCTGTAGATACTAAAAATTCAAAAGTTGAATGGAGTGGTAGTAAAAAAGGTGGTTATCACCCAGGTTACTTTTTATTGAAAGATGGTGTTTTGAAAGTGGAAGATGGAAAAATTGTTGGTGGAAATTTTAGTATTGATATTGCTGGATTAAAAGTTACAGATGGTGCTGGAGAAAAATTAGAAGGCCATTTAAAAACAGCTGATTTTTTTGATGCAACAAATTTTCCAGATGCAAATTTTGAAATTACAAATGCAACTTATACAAGTGATAACACTGCTCAAATTGTTGGAAACTTATTTTTAAGAGGTACAAAATCGGAAGTGAAATTTGAGGCTAAAGTTAGAAATATGTCTGAAACCAAAGTTTTTGCTGAAGCATTTTTTAGTTTAGATAGAACAATTTTTGGTGTAAATTATGGCAAAGGAAATGTATCGAATGATGTTATGATTGCAGTACGTTTATTTGCTGGCAAATAATAATCTATTGAATTTATTATAAAAAAAATCCTGATTTCTCAGGATTTTTTTTATTTGATAACAACGGTATATTTTATCTTAGCTCCTGCCCTTCTTAAAGTTTCGGCAACTGAACAATATTTATCTATTGAAAGTTGAACTGCTCTATTTGCTTTAACTTGATCAACATTTCCGGCTATTATAAATTCTATTGCAATTTCATCCCAAAGTGAAAACTCATTTACTTTAATTTTTGTTCCATTAACAATAACACTAAATGAATTGATTTGTTGTTTTTGTTTCTCTAAAATCAACAGCACATCAATACTACTACAACCAGCCAAAGCCATTAATAAACTTTGCATGGGGCTTACACCAAAGTTGGGTGTTTGCGTTCCAATGTTATCTAATTTAATAGTTAAACCATCCTCGTCTGTAACTACAAACCCATAAGGCTTTTGAATAAGTTCTAATTGAATAGTTGCCATAATTTATTGCCAATTTTGATTAGGTTTTTTCCAAAGTGCTGAAATAAAAATCAGCTGATAAAAAAACATCCAAATATCTAATAACCAAAACCAAGGAATTAAATCTTTTTCATTTAACTTATTCATCGATTTTGAATATATAATGGCTTGAAAAATTAATCGAACTAGATATACAATCAATGCTATCCACCAATTAAAAAATATAATACTTAAAGCCATTAAAGGATAAAATAAAAATGAAGTTGCCTGATATGTTCCTAATAAAAATTTATGTTTTGGCTTATAAAAGGAGGCTGTAGTGTAATGCCGATTTTTTTGTCGTATCCAATGTTTAAATGACTTCTTAGGTTCACTCAAAGTATGTGATTCATGATCAATAACAATAGCAGTATTAAATTTAGTTGCAACTTTATTTATAAATAAATCATCATCCCCACTTTGTAAATGATTAATAGATGAAAATCCTTTATTACGAATGAAAACATCTTTTTTATAACTTAAATTTCTACCCACACCCATGTAGGGCAACCTTGCTAAAGCATAAGAAAAATATTGAATTGCAGTTAAAAAAGTTTCGAAACGAATGAGTTTATTTAAAATGCCCGGCAATTTATTATATGCTCCATATCCTAAAACTATTTCAATACCTTCTGCATATCCATTTTGCATATTGGTAATCCAGTTTTCAGAAGCTGGAACACAATCTGCATCTGTTAACAAAAGTGTTTCATATTTACTGCTTTTTATTCCCATACTTAAAGGAAATTTTTTACCTGCAATAAACTTTGCTTCTTGAACTAATTCAATTATGTTGAGGTTTTTGAAGTCTTTTTTATATTCATCAATTACATATTTACTATCGTCTTCACTATTATCATTTACAACAATAACTTCATGTGTTGTTTTATAATTCTGAAATAATATGCCTGGCAAGTTTTTAGCTAAATTTGCTGCTTCGTTTTTTGCACAAACCACCACCGAAACTGGGTGCTGATGAATCACAGTTTTTTCTTTCGGTTTATAAAAAGCTAATCGGCTAAAAAAGTATAAAAAATATAAAATTTGTATTATAGTAATGAAACAAAAAGTATAAAAAATTATTTGAGCTATTAATTCTTGAGAAATCATGAAAACAAAAATAAGTGCTTGTAGTATCTACAAGCGAATTTCTTATACAGTGTGGGTATTTTTATTATTTACTTAATTTATTCATGCATTGTGCTTTGCCATTATTTTTGTAATATGCGTAATGGGTTCATTATATCTATCTTTTGCTGTAGCAGTCAATTGTTTGCAAATGATAGTTTGTTGATTCCAAAATTGTTTCAAAAACTTTTGTACAAACAACAATTAGAAACTAATTTCTTTAAACAAGGTAGTTTTGAAAGCTATCGGCAGCACCATAATTCTCGTGATTTTAAAGCAGACAATAACATTTTTTTTACGGCATTAATTACTTATACCTTACAAAATCTTCAAGCATTATTAACTGAAGATGAAAAAATTGTGACTGACACCATTATTAATAGAGCTAGAAAATCTTATTCGTATTATAAAAATACTGCTGGAAGATTAAGTTATAACTTTTGGCCAAAGGATGACAAGCCTGTTTTTTTTCCAAATGATATTATTTTAAGCAGATTTAGTAAGAAACTCGCCTTGCCAGATGATTTAGACGATTCTGGTTTAATACTTGCCTCCTTAAGTTTGCCTGATTCGATTGCTAAAAAAGCACATCAAGTAATGCAGGAATTTGTAAATGGAAATAAACACAGTATAAAAAATACGAAAACCAAATACAAAAATTTCAAAGCATATTCAACTTGGTATGGAAAAAAAATGCCAATTGACTTTGATTTTGGGGTTCATTGTAATATTTTATCGTTTGTAAATCATTATAAATTGAATTGGTCCAAAGCTGATTCAGCAACTTATCTTTTGATATTAAGTATGATTGATGACCAAATGATTTTTCAGAACCCAAAATTCATTTCGCCTTATTATGCAAACAGTGCAGTTTTATTGTATCATCTAGCCAGATTAATGAGTACAAACAAAATGATAGAGTTAGAAAGTAGAAAACCCATTTTAATTGCAGCTGCTAAGAAACTTTTTTATGAAACTGATGTTTACTTGGAAAAAGTGGTACTATTGAACAGCTTATTAAAGTGGAACGCAGATATTACTCATTACGGTTTTAATGCAACTAACGCTTCGAATAAATTGTACTTGAGTGATTTTGTGTATTATCATGGTCATTTATTTGCACATTTAAACTCTCCGATTAAAACCTTGGCTTCTAGTTTACCTCAAACAGAATTTAAATGGTTTAGTAGTGCATTTAACGATTGTTTACTACTTGAATATTTGATTTTAAAATATAGAAAACCAAAAAATGACCATTAATATAGATCAATATAAATTAATTAAAAAAGAGCTAACAGAAAAACAAGTTACACTAGTTGCTGTATCAAAAATTCAAAGTATTGAAAAAATTAAATCATTATATGAATTAGGCGAACGCAATTTTGGAGAAAATTATGTACAAGAACTTTGTTCAAAGCAGGAAGCATTGAAAGATTTAGATATCAATTGGCACTTTATTGGTCATTTACAAACCAATAAAGTAAAATATATTGCTCCATTTATTCATTTAATTCAAAGTGTGGATAGTTTAAAATTATTAAAAGAAATAAACAAAGAAGCAAAGAAAAATAACAGAATAATCAATTGTTTACTGCAGATTTATATCGCAAAAGAAGAAACAAAATATGGGTTAGATGAGGTAGAATTTCAAGAAATTATAGATTTTCAAAGACAAGGAAATTTAGAAAATATTTGTATAAAAGGATTAATGGGTATGGCAAGCTTCTGTGAAGATGAAAAAATTGTGAAATCAGAATTTCAATATTTACAATCCATTTATCATCAACATCCAGAATTTGAGATTCTTTCTATGGGCATGAGTAGCGATTATAAGATAGCTATAAACTATGGTAGCAATTTGGTAAGAATTGGAAGTTCTATTTTTGGAGCAAGAGTATAGTTAAGCCAATATGACATAGTTATTTTTTTACAGCAAAATAAAATTGAAGAAATAATTTTACAACATTTATAGATCAATATTTAGTTCATTGTTTTTTTAGAATTTTTACAATTTTTTTTTAATCATTTATGCTAAAATATTTATCATTAAGTATTTTTATTTTGAAAATCATTAATACTCATATTTTTAGGTAATTAAAATTAATTATTTAATTGTATAGCATATAGTTGCAATTTTTTAATACATTTTTAATTTAGTATTTAAACTCATTATTTTATTATTATTAGTATTATTTAAAAATTTATTTAATTTATTATTTATTTTATTAATATATGTTTGATTTACAATATTTTGCAAATATTAACTACTATACAGCTTTGTTAAATTCAAAAAACATTGAGTTTGCAGTCCATCTACCCTATCAAAAAGGTTGGTTTAGTAATAAATGTGTGGTGGCTTCTGCTACTGGTCCTTTGAAATTGACCATTCCAATCCTTGGAGGTAGAAATCAAAAAAAATTGTTTAAAGATGTCAGAATAGCATATCATGAAAATTGGAGGCATCAACATTTAAGAGCTATTGAAACTTGTTATGGCAACTCCCCTTTCTTTGATTTTTACTTTTTAGAGTTTGATAATTTATTCAAGAAGCATTTTAATTTTTTAATTGACCTCAATCTGCAAGCACATGATCTCGTAATGGGAATATTAAAAAGTAATCAGAAATATATTATTTCTGAAAAAAAATTAAATAAAAATGAAGTGCTGTTTTCAAAATTTCAAAGCTCAAACCCAAACACAGATGACTTTAAATTGAAATATGAACAAGTATTTGAGAATAAAATTAGTTTTGTCAAAAATCTTTCAATCATCGATTTAATTTTTTGTACAGGGCCTCAGGCTTTAAATCATCTAAAGAAAAGCTAAATAAGCTTAAACTATTGCGTTTTTAAAAGGTCAATTAACTTAACTTGCAACCCAATTTTAACTGGTAATGAAAAGACTCTTCAGCTTAGCATTTTTATTGGTTCTTTCTTTCATAATTAAAGCACAGGATTTCTCGAATAAAGGCAAAGATTTTTGGTTAGGGTATGGTTACCATTGTCAAATGGTTAATAATACTACTGGCAACCCACAAACAAATGGCGGTTCACAGGATATGATTTTATATTTTACCTCAGATGTAAATTCAACTGTAACAGTCGAAATACCTTCAGTGGGTTATACTCGAACATATACTGTATTGGCCAATCAGGTTACAGAATCAGAAGCTATTCCAAAATCTGGAGCACAAGACGCAAAAATAATTGATACTGGCAAATACAATCGTGGTATTCATATTTTTAGTAATAATCCAATTGTTGCTTATGCACATATTTTTAATGCATCAATTTCTGGTGCAAGCTTGTTATTTCCAACTAATACATTAGGACAAGAATATTATTCTGTAAATTTTACACAAGTTTCTAATCAAAATTTTTCTAATGGATTCTTTTTTGTAGTTGCTACAGAAGATACAACAGTTGTTGAAATAACCCCTTCGGTTACAAATAAAAATAATCGAACAGCAGGAGTACCATTTTATGTTACACTTAATAAAGGCGAAATATATAATGTAATGGGGTCTGGCAATGGTACTACTGGTTCAGATTTAACGGGTTCAAGAATTAGAACAGTTTCCTCTTCTGGCTCATGTAAAAAAATTGCTGTCTTTTCCGGAGCTGGTAAAATTAGCATCCCATCAGGCTCAGCAGATAACCTTTTTCAGCAAGCACTTCCATCAAATGCCTGGGGAAATAAGTATTTAACAACACCAACAGGTACTCAACCCAATAATATTTTTAGAGTAGTTGTTAGAGACCCAACAACAGTTGTAAGATTAAATGGAAATATCATGACTGGTCTTGTGAATAATTTCTATTACCAATTTGGACCCACCAATCAACCTAATGTAATAATTGCTGACAAACCTATTATGGTAGCACAATATTCTACAACACAAGGCACATCTGGTAATCCAGGATATTCTGGAACAGGTAGTAATGGAATAGGTGGTGACCCTGAAATGATTTATTTAAGTTCTGTAGAACAAACTATTAATAACATCACTTTAAATTCAACCCCTTACTATCAAATTCTAAGACACTATATAAGTGTAATAATAAAAGCTGGTGGACAAACTTCTTTTAAATTAGATAATGTTGATCAAAGTAGTAGCTTTATTCTACATCCCCAAGATCCTAATTTTTATTATGCAACTTTTACAGTTTCTGCAGGAGCACATAATATTAAATCTGATTCTGGCTTTAATGCAATAGCATATGGATTTGGCAATGCTGAAAGTTATGGATATAATGCAGGTACTAATGTGATTGACTTAAACCAATATGTTACATTACAAAACCAGTATGCATCAGTAAATTTTCCTGCAACTTGCAAAAACTCCCCATTAAATTTTTCAATTACATTACCTTATCAACCCTTAAAATTAAACTGGGACTTTAATAATTTATCAAGTTTATCACCCAATACACCAGTTACAAATAATTCTCCAATTTATGACAGCACTTTTGTTAGAAATGGCAAAAATTTATACGTTTATAAATTACCAGGAACCTATACTTTTTCTCAAGCAGGTTCTTTTCCAATTAAAGTTTTAGTAAACAACCCATCGAGTGATGGTTGTAGTGGTGACCAGGAAATTAATTATAGTGTTACCGTATTCGAAACTCCCACTGCTAACTTTGGTTTTATTTCTGATGGCTGTTCGAATAGTGCAATAACTTTTACAGACAGTACTAATGCTAATGGGAGAACTGTAACCAAATGGGCATGGAATTTTGGAGATGGCACTAAGGATAGTGTTAAAAATCCTATTAAAACTTATTCTGCTGGAGGTACTTTTCCAATAAAATATACTATTATCACAGATATTGGTTGTATTGCCGATACAACTAAAAACATTACCCTTTCTCCTCCACCTCAAGCAAAGTTTGGTGTTAGAGATTCAATTTGTATAAACAGTAATGTAACCTTTTACGACTCTTCTTCAGTTGCAAGCCCAGGTACAATTACAAAATGGTATTGGGATTTTGGAAATGGACGAAAAGATACTTTACTAAATAATAATCCACCAACAACATCTTATTCAGATACTGGAGTTTTTACTATTAAATTATTTGTGCAAACTGCAACAGGTTGTAAAAGTTCGATTTTTAGTAAAACAATAACAATTAGGCCCTATACTATAGCTAATTTTTCTTTGCCAGGAAATGTTTGTTTACCTATAGGATTAGCCAATTTCACAAATTTATCAACCATATCAGATGGCAGTTCATCTTTCTTCACTTATAAATGGCTTTTTGGAAATGGCGACTCATCTACCCAAAAAAATCCTTCAACAAATTATAAAAACACAGGCCCTTTCACTGTAAAACTTATTGTAACTAGCAAATATGGTTGTGTAAAAGATAGTTCTAAAATTGTAAATACAGTTTGGCAACAACCAAAAGCAGATTTTAATCTTTCTACTGAAGTTTGTTTAAGAGATACTTCTGTTTTTACAGATATTAGTGATGGAAAAGGGCATGCAGTTGTAAAATGGAATTGGAATTTTGGAGATGGAAGTACAGATACTATTCAACATCCTAAACATCTTTATACTTCATCTAAAACAGATACAATAAAATTATTTGTAAAAACTGATAAAGGTTGTTTAAGTGACACGATGATTAAAACAACAATTGTTCATCCATTGCCTACACCTGGTTTCAAAATTTCTAATCCACTTTGTGAGAAACGAAACATAACATTTACCGATACTTCTAAGGCTAATGTTGGTACTATTATTCAATGGGGTTGGAATATGGGTAATAGTCATACCTACACTTTTAATACTTTACCAAATCCATTTAACGAAGTGTATGATACAACTGGAACTTATGATGTAAAATTGATGGTGATAAATAGTAAAGGTTGTAAGAGCGATACAAGTTTACCAAAGCAAGTTATT
>JANPAT010000034.1:0-6777 GCA_031430075.1 Chitinophagaceae bacterium
GATGTTAATTTTACTAAATGGCAACGATTACAAAATTTGAAGATTTAGAAATATGGAAAATAGCTAGGGAGCAAGCCAATTCTATTTTTATAATAACAAAAGTTGATGATTTTAAAAAGGATTATTCTTTAACAAATCAAATCAATGCTGCTTCAGGTTCAGTAATGGATAATATTGCTGAAGGATTTGAAAGATTTAGTAATAAAGAATTTAGACAGTTTTTAGTCATTGCAAAAGGCTCAAACGCTGAGGTTCGTTCACAACTTTATAGAGCATTTGATAAAAAATATATTGATATGGATTTATTGAATTTAAGATTAGAATTTTCAAACCACATAGGAAATAAAATAAAATCATTTATTGATTATTTGCAATCATCGAATTATAAAAGCAAACCAAAACCTGTAACAAACATCCAACTTCCAACCACCAACAAATGAACCTTAACATTCCTTATCATTTAGAAAACTATATTGGTGGAAATTTAATTGCCCCACTTTCAGCAAAATTTATGGATTGTATCAATCCTGCAACTGGGGAAGTTTTTAGTCAAGTTCCCAATAGTAATAAACAAGATGTTGAAGTTGCTGTAAATGTTGCAAAAAAGGCTTTCATTACGTGGAGTAAAACAACAAACGAAGAACGCTTTAAAATCTTAAATAAAATTGCAGATTTAATTGATGAAAATTTAGAAACTTTAGCACTTGCTGAAACTATAGATAATGGAAAACCATTATGGTTAAGTAAATTAGTTGATATTCCAAGAGCAGCTTCTAACTTTCGCTTTTTTGCAACTGCCATTATGCATTTTGCAAGTGAAAGTCATAGCATGACTAACAAAGCAATCAATTACACATTAAGACAACCCATCGGAGTTATTGGTTGTATCTCGCCTTGGAATTTACCCTTATACCTTTTTACTTGGAAAATTGCACCTGCATTAGCTGCTGGAAATTGTGTTATTGCAAAACCTTCTGAGGTAACACCAGTAACGGCATTTCTTCTTTCAAAAATTTGTATTGAAGCTGGTTTGCCTGCAGGAGTATTGAATATTGTTCATGGCGATGGGCCAAGTTGTGGCGAAGAAATTGTAAAACATAAAGAAATAAAAGCCATCTCATTTACAGGCAGTACAGCAGCTGGTAAACGCATTGCAACCCTTGCTGCACCAATGTTTAAAAAACTTTCATTAGAATTAGGTGGAAAAAATCCTAACATCATATTTGCCGATTGCAATTGGGATAAAATGATGAAAACAACTATTCAATCATCATTCAGTAATCAAGGACAAATTTGTTTATGTGGCAGTAGAATTTTAATTGAAGAAAGTATTTATGAAAAATTTAAAACTGAGTTTGTTGAAAAAACAAAAGCATTAATTGTTGGAAATCCTTTAGATGAAAAATCAAAGCTGGGTGCTGTTGTTAGTAAAACTCATTTTGATAAAATTTTAAATTGTATTGATATTGCAAAACAAGAAGGTGGAACAATTTTATGTGGAGGAAAATCTATTCAACTAGAAGGAGAAAATAAAAATGGCTACTTCATTGAACCTACTATTATAGAAGGTTTACACGCCAATTGCAAAACCAATATGGAAGAAATATTTGGTCCAGTTGTTACCTTGCAATCTTTTAAAACAGAAGAAGAAGCACTGCAACTTGCAAATACAAGCAACTATGGTTTAGCTTCAACAATATGGACACAAGACATATCAAAAGCTAACCAAATAGCTAATAATATTGAATCGGGAATAGTTTGGATTAACTGTTGGTTATTGAGAGATTTAAGAACTCCATTTGGAGGAATTAAAAATAGTGGTGTTGGTAGAGAAGGTGGTTGGGATGCTTTGAAATTTTTTACTGAACCTAAGAATATTTGTATAGAAATTTAAAATGAAACAAGAAACTATAAATACAAAAAATGCTGCAACTCCTCTAGGTGCCTACCCTCATGCAAGAAGAGTAGGTAATTTCCTATTTCTATCTGGTATTGGTTCACGAAGTGCAATTGATAATAAAATTCCAGGATTAGAGTTAGACAATTCTGGGAATATTGTAAAATATGATATGGCAGCAGAAACCCATCAGGCAATGGCAAATGTAAAAGCAGTTTTAGAAGCTAGTGGCAGTAGTTGGAATAATATTGTTGATGTTACAGTTTTTCTAACCAATATGAAAGATGATTTTATAATTTACAATAAAATTTATTCAGAATATTTTACAGATGTTCAAGCATGTAGAACAACTGTTGAAGTAAAAAGTTTGCCAACTCCAATAGCCATAGAATTAAAAGTTATAGCAACCATAGATTAAACAGCCACTAAGACACAAAAAATTTACTTAGAGCCTTTGTGACTTTGTGGCAAAAGAAAAAATATGAACTTTCAAAACAAACAAGAATTTGCTCAGGAATTAGATGATCAAGATGAATTAAACCATTTTCGTGACTTATTTTATATTCCAATTGTACATGGAAAAGAATGTATTTATTTTACCGGAAATTCTCTTGGGCTCCAACCAAAGTCAACTCAGGATTATGTTTTAAACGAATTAGAAGATTGGGCAAGCATGGGTGTTGAAGGTCATTTTCATGCAAGAATTCCTTGGATGCCTTATCATGAAATTTTCACTAATCAACTTTCAAAAATTGTTGGATGCTTACCAAATGAAGTTGTTGTAATGAACCAACTTACAGTGAATCTTCATTTATTGATGGTGAGTTTTTATCAACCAACAAAAACTAAATATAAAATTCTTTGCGAAGCAAAAGCATTTCCATCAGACCAATATGCATTAGAATCACAAGTAAAATTTCATGGATTTAATTATGCTGATGCAGTAATTGAAGTAGCACCAAGAAATGCTGAACATACAATTAGAACTGAAGATATTTTACAAGCCATTGAAGAACATAAAGATTCATTGGCATTAATCATGTTTGGAGGAGTTAATTATTACACAGGTCAGGTTTTTGACATGAAACAAATTGCTGCAAAAGCAAATCAATTGGGCATTACAGTTGGTTTCGATTTAGCACATGCAGTAGGAAATGTTTCTTTGCATTTACACGATTGGAATATTGATTTTGCTTGCTGGTGTAGTTATAAATATTTAAATAGTGGGCCAGGTGGAGTAGCTGGAATTTATATTCATGAAAAGCATGCCATAAATACAGATTTAAAAAGATTTGCTGGTTGGTGGGGTTATGAAAAAGATACTAGGTTTCAAATGGAGAAGGGCTTTAAGGCTATACCAACTGCAGAAGGTTGGCAATTAAGCAATGCTCCTATCCTATCTATGGCAGCTCACAAAGCATCTTTAGACATTTTTGAAGAAGCTGGAATGCAGCGTTTACAAACAAAAGCAAAACAATTAACCGAGTTTTTATTTTTTATATTGGATGATATCAATAAAAATTCGAATCAACATTTAATTGAAATTATCACGCCTAGAAATAAAAATGAAAGAGGCTGTCAGGTTTCTCTTCTTATAAAAAATAAAGATAAAGATTTTTTTAATGCTTTATGTCAGCATGCTATTTTTGCAGATTGGAGAGAACCCAATGTAATTAGAATAGCTCCTGTGCCTTTATACAATACTTTTACAGACATTTGGCAATTTGGCCAAATCATTCAAATGCTTTTAAAACTTTAAAACATAACCGTGAAAAAAATTTTTTCATCAACCTTTCTTTTCTTAATTATTTTTCAATTTTCGATTCAAAAAACTTATGCTTGGGGAAGAACAGGACATTCGATAGTTGCACAAATTGCTTTCAGCTATTTAGATGAACAAACAAAGAAAAATTTATTGCAATATTTAGATACTTTAACCATTGAACAAGCTGCTAGTTGGATGGATAATTTAAGAAATGATAAAACTTATGATTATTTAAAACCTTACCATTACATCAACATTGAAAAAGGAGAACAATATATCCCTTCTACAAATGATAATATTATTAATGGCATTAATAATGCAATGTTGAAATTAGACAACATGTATAATTTATCGAAACAAGAAATTAAATTAAACCTACTTATCTTATTTCATTTAATTGGCGATTTACACCAACCTTTACATTGTGGTTATGGAATAGATAAAGGTGGAAATACAGTTCAGATTTCTTTTTTTGGTAAGGGTTCAAACTTGCACAGGCTTTGGGATTCAGATATGATTGAATACAAAAAAATGAACTTAGATAGCTGCTTAAAATTTAACACATATACCAAGAAACAAATCAGACAAATTAAGAAAATTAATGTAGAAACTTGGATGAACGAATCAAGAAATCATTTAACAAATGTGTACCAATTTTCTTCGAATAAAATAGATGATGAGTACATTAATTATAATTCACCCATTATAAAAAAACAATTACTTGATGCTGGATTAAGACTTGCAAAAGTTTTAAAAAAGTACTTTCACCATCTGCCTTGTTCATAAAATAATTAGCTAATACATTAAATACTTATTTAATTATTTTTTGTTGAAATAGAAAACACAAAGGGTTCACTTCTGCTTTCACCATTACCATCAGTTTGTAAAACAGGTCGTTTATTTTCATCTAAAGTTTGCAAGGTCCAAATAAATTTTATTGGTAAAGAATCTGTTGAATTAAATGCTAATCGTGGTTGCCAAATGTATTGTGTTATTCCTCTTACCACTTCATCTAATATTGGCTGATTACTTCTTAAAGCCTGTACTGGCCTTTGATTGGATAAAATTTCAAAAACTTGAATTCTATAGTATGGAGGAATTTTCGCAATTGGTGTTAATGGAGTCCAACGAAAAGTTATTGCAGTTTGTGCTGCAATTCTATTTAACACAGCATTATTTGCAGGCATGATTAAAAAAGGTAATTGAAAAGCTACTAAATTAAAAAATTTACATTTTACTGTTGCAACAGGTTGATAAGTATCTGGTGTTACAGGTTGCACACAAATTTGATAATTATCTGCTGGCAGCTTTCCTGTTTTTTCTAAAGTAGTTTTATATTTTCCAGAAAAAACCATCAACTCTAAGGGCATCACGTCCTTGCTATAAAAAACAGAAGTACCACCTCTTATTACTATTGGCATTGCTTTAGTTAAATCTGTAGTTGCAATCACAGTTCCATCAGATAGTTTTATTTCTGTTTTAAAAATTATGGTTTGTGGGTTAGGGTCAATTTTAGTTACAATAAAATTTATGATGGCATTTTTTGTTGCCCATTCGCTTAACACAGCAGTAGGTGCATTTTGTACTTCTAGTGTGGTATTTAATTGAGCCGATGCTAGTACACTATAAAAAGTTAATAGTAATATGCTGATATATTTTTTCATCATTTGTATAATTTTGTTAATTTAAAATCTTAGAATTTGTATTGAAAACCTGTACGTATATTGCTTTCTAAATAGTTAGCACCAATTAATGGTACACTTCCTAATTCATCTCCATATTTAAAATAGTTGGTAGATAAAAATGTATTCCAACTTATTTTTTTATCAATCTTCCAATCAATGTTACAAGATGCAATTAAGTTTTTGTTAGCAGTAAATGTATTGATCTTACCAATAGTATATTGTAGTTGTCCTTTTAATTGTACTTTCTTTTTTGCAATAGGAAATCCAATACTACTGCTAAAAGTAAGTAATGAATTTTTAAAAGAAGGCATAGTATTACTAAAATATAAAACACTAAAATCGGGTGTAAGTTCTTTATTAAAATACACTGGCACATAAGTTAGTAAAGCTGTGTGGGTATTATTACTAGTAACTATACCAGATATAACATCTCGCTCATCATATTTACTATAGTTGTAACTCATGGTTAAAATATTGGTCATGGTTGAGCTTGACCAAGTATAAGTTGGACTAATTCCCAAATCATTACTTACATTTTTTATCCCAAAAGGATTTGAACCACTTGCAGATTCAAAACCAAAATTGTTATAATTAATATTTACACTAAACTTATCACTAAATTGAGTAAACCAATTAATGTTTCCAATAAATTGTTCTGCTTTAAGTGCTGTATTACTTAAATTATTTATTCGCTGACCAATACTTGCTGTTACATTTATTTTATTTTTCCAAGCATTAAAACGAGTGTTAATAGTGTTATCCCATTTATCTGGTTGCATTAAAGGAAATCCTGTGGTTTGATAACCTGCACCAATATATTTTGTAGCATAACTAATATCGAAGTTTGGAGACTTTTTTCCTATTGAACCAATTGCTGCAACATCTTTTATTGTTGATGTACGCCCCTCAATAAAAGGTTTAAACGATAAATTGGTGTTCACATTTGCTACAGGTTGATTTAAATCTTGTGTAAAAAAACTTTGACCTACTTCTGCTTTAAAAAACCATCCTTTATTAAAAAATTTATCCACTTGCAAACTAAAATTAAACCCTTCTTGAGGCTTTACTAATAAGGGTGGAGAAGCAACAGAACCTATAACATCTTTCCCTTTTGAAAAATTTAATGCTATTTTATAATTCCCTTCTTTTTCTTTTCCAATCTGAAACATAAAATGATTTCTTTTATATGCTCCTGTAACACCATTGGGCAAGGGCAAAGGAGAATAATTAATGGATTGCTGAGAAAGTCCGGTGAAAAATTTTATCATAAATTCTCCAGGGTGTAAATTAAAACCTGCACCAAAAATGCCAATATCGCCAGTGCTTAAATCGCTATAATTTATATATTGGGTACCTAATAATAATTCAGCCCATTTATATTTTGGGTTGATAGAAAAATTATTCATTGGGTTGGTAATAAATTGACCAAC
>JANPAT010000035.1:0-2788 GCA_031430075.1 Chitinophagaceae bacterium
CATACCAAAGTGGGTAAGTATCATTATCGCCAAACGTAAATAAAATAGCATCTTTAGGGCAACTTTCTAAATAATTTCTGGCTAAATCTCTAGCAATAGTTTTGTTACTTCTATCATGGTCATCCCATTCTTGTTGTGCCATAACTAATGGAACAGCAGTAAAACATAAAACTACAGCTAATATACTTGCTATTGAACCATTCATTTTTTTCTGTAGCCAACTTGCAACAGCCATTACTCCTAAACCAATCCAAACTGCATAGGCATAAAAGCTGCCAACATAAGCATAGTCTCGTTCACGAGGTTGAAAACCTGCAGGATTTAAATAAATATTAATGGCAACACCTGTAAAAAAGAATAGTAAAAAATTAATTAAAGCATCTGAACCTTTTCGTTTATAATGAAATAAAAATCCAATAATACCAAGTATTAAAGGCAAACCATACAATTTATTGTTGGCTTTATTTTCAATGGTTGTTTGTGGTAAATTATTTTGATCACCATATATCATTTTATCAACAAATCCAATTCCAGTTTTCCAATTACCATCTCTGGCATTGCCAATAAAAAATCCTTGATAATCGTTTTGTTTTCCAGCAAAATTCCAAAGAAAATATCTCATATACATCCAATAGAATTGATAACCTGTAAAGAAGCTAATATTATCTTTAAAATTTGGTCTTTTGCCATCTTCATCATCCCATTTTTCTTGGCCAGATTGCTGATCTTTAACTCTGCCTAAACCTAAGTATGTTGCATAATAATATGCATGATTTTGATCGTCGCTAGCATCCCACATTCTTGGAAAAGTCATTTTATCTTTTGGCATATATAGCAACTTTCTATCCTTTCCAATCACTTCATATTTATCGCCAATTTTTTGATACTTATTTCCCGTTTCCATATCTTGAATAGGAGAGGAAGTAAATTTTTGTCCATAAAGTATTGGGAAATCTCCATATTGATCACGAGCTAAATATCCTACTAAACTATTGGGATTATCCACATTGTACATGTCTATAGCAGGGTCTGCATTACTACGTACCATTGTAGTAAAATAAGTGCTATAACCCATTAAAATAAAAACAATACTGTACAACCCTAAACGTAAAAGATCCCAGTTTTTTTCTTTCGCTTTTTTTAGGCCATACCAAACACCAGCCCCAACTGCAATAAAGAAAAATATAAAGCCACTGAAGAATGGCAAATTAAAATTGTTTACAAAAACTCTATCAAAAAATCCAGCTCCTTTTATTGAATATTGAATTACAGCAATTTGAACCACACCAACTAAAACACAACCCAAAACAAAAAAGATATACATGCCACCGTAATATTCTTTTCTATCTTTTTTAATTTTTTCAATAAGATATAATAAACCAATTGCAGCTAAAGTACCCATCAACATTAAGCTAACTAAAGTAGTATCAGAAATCTCAACATCATCACCAAAATATTGTCGTAAATTGGGTGCAATTTTTTCTAATTGAGCATTTTCTGCATTCTGACTAATGTAGGCTCCAATCACTGCTAAAACACCACCAACTAAAACAAATTGAATAAATCCTTTTCTTATTTTTTTATAATCGAAAGAATCTTTTTTCTTTAAATAATACACCATTACAATAGCAGGAATACATAATAAATTTAATAAGTGAACTCCAATTGAAAGGCCCATCATAAAGAAGATGAAAATGATCCAACGATCGGGATGAATGGATGATTCTGTTTGAGTGTCAACAGCAGTTTCCCATTTTAATATTGCCCAAATTACTATTGCTGTAAAGAAAGAACTTAAAGCATAAACTTCACCTTCAACTGCACTATACCAAAAGCTATCACTAAAAGTGTATGCCAATGCACCAACTAATCCTGAACCCATAATAGTCCAAGCTTGAGTATTAGTTAAAGTATCATTTACCGATAAGCCAGAAATTTTTCTTGCAAAGTGAGTAATTGTCCAAAATAAAAAGAGAATGGTAAAACCAGATGCTATTGCACTCATAATGTTTACTGCATGTGCTGCATTGGTTGGGTTATCTCCAAAAATAATTATAAAAAATCTTCCTAATAAAACAAATAAAGGAGCTCCAGGAGGGTGTGGAAGCTGCAATTTATAAGCACTACTAATAAACTCTCCACAATCCCATAAACTACCAGTTGCTTCAGCAGTTAAAATATAAACCGTGCAGGCAATTGCACATGTAATCCAACCACTAATGTTGTTTAACTTTTTAAAGTTCATTATTCATTTTTTTATAGTGCGGCAAACATAATGAAATGTTGTATAATAATATTTGAATGGGAATAACCAATTAATAAAGTTTTAATGATACTAATAAATAAAAAAGCCTCAATAAATTGAGGCTCTAATTAGTTTTTAAAGAAAGATTACATTAGCGATTGTATTTTTTTATCTAAAACACTTTTTGGAACTGCACCAATTTGTTTATCTACAACTTGTCCATTTTTAAAAAACAAAATTGCTGGAATTGAAGTGATGCCAAAGTTTGTACTAATGTTCGAGTTATTATCTACATTAACTTTTCCTATGTTAACTTTTCCTGCATATTGAGTTGCTAATTCTTCAACAACTGGTCCAATTGCTCTACAAGGTCCACACCACTCTGCCCAAAAATCAACTACCGATAATTTATCGCTTTCTAAAACTTCTTTCTGAAAATTTGCGTCTGTAAATTCTGCTGCCATAATATTAATTTTTAATGATTGATAAATAACAAATTTTATTCCATTAATGTTTTGAAGTTGTTATTGCTTGTATTTTTTT
>JANPAT010000036.1:0-8638 GCA_031430075.1 Chitinophagaceae bacterium
AAGAATTAAATAACCCCAATATTTATGCAACAAAATATTATCTAATCTATCAGTAAATATTTTTTTATCTAAGGGATTAGGTTCTGTAACAAATAAATTTACTATTTGTCTAATTTTTTGATAACGTTGAATAACTTCTTCTGCTTGAGTTTTGGTAGAATTGAATTGATTTTTTTCTTCGATACACTTTAAATCATCTTTTAGAGAAAATTCAATGTCTAATTCTCTATAATTAATTAAATAATGTAATGCCTTATAATTTGTAAAATTATTTTTTATTTGAACTTCAGCTATTGCACTTGATGCTAAATTTTTAACATCTATAAAATCTTCTCTCGGATTAATATTTTTTTGCTGAAGTGTTTGGCCAATTATTTTTTTTAATCGAGTGAGGCCTTTATTTTTTCTTGGATTTACTTCAACAATTGGAATGCCTAATTGTAATTGCAACCCATCTAAGTTTACACCAATTTTTTTAGCTTGAGCAATATCGTTCATGGTTAAAGCTGCAACAACAGGAATTTTTAAGTCCATGATTTGCGAACAGAACAATAAATTTCTCTTTAAATTACTTGCATCAATTGCTATTAAAATTAAATCGGGTTTTACATCTTCATCTAACCCCATTAAAACTTTGTATGCAACCCATTCATCTGAACGTCGAGGATATAAAGAGTAAGTTCCAGGTAAATCAACTAGATTCACCTTAAATTCTTCAATATCAATTTGGCCAGACTTTTTATCAACAGTAACTCCAGGAAAATTTCCAACATGCTGTTTTAAACCTGTTAAAGAATTAAACAGAGATGATTTTCCACTATTTGGATTACCAGTTAAAACAATATTTGTATATGTTGATTGCAATCTAATAAGAAATTATAGTTGGCAAATGTACTTTGCAATTTTTCAAATATTTACGATGATGGGAAAGAAAGAGATGTAATAAGGAATAATAAGAATTAACATTTTTAACTAAACTGTAATAAAATCAATTACTAGTTTTGTTTATAAATTATTTCATGAAGATTTTAAACTGCTGTATTTTTTTATTATTGCTAATAACATCTTGTAAACGCCCACAGGGTTTTGATTATAGAGATGTAAAAAATATTAAATTAGAAAAATTAGGTTTTGATTCCACTACATTAAAAATGGATTTAGTGTATTTTAATCCTAATAATTTTGGTGTTGTTTTAAAGAATGTAGACTGTGAAATTTATGTTGACAAGAAATATTTAGGACATTATAATTTAGATACCATAATGCAAATTGAAAAAAAATCTGAATTTGCTCTACCATCAACAATAAAACTAAGTATGCAAAATATTTATAAAAATGCTTTGAATTTGCTATTTAGCAAAGCTGTTGAATTAAACGTAAAAGGCACCACAAAAATTAGCAAAATGGGTATTACAATTACTGTACCTTTCGATTACACAAACATGCATCAATTTAATTTGTAATAAGCTAGTACATAGATTTGATAAGTATTCGAGCCTCTCAACTATACGGATTTTTTTTTAGTTTTCCAAATAATTAAAATCTTATTTTATAAAATGTTAAATTGCTTGTTAGCTTATTAAATATTGGTTATTTTTGCAAACTCCATTGGTAACCCCCATAATAAAATGTGAATATGTCGAATTTAAGTTTGTTTGAAAAACTTCAATTAGTTGATGAGAATAGTATGTTAATTCAAGGGCTTCCTTCTTCTATTGAAAAACAATTTGCAAAATTATCTTATGCAAAAAATGTTACTCCTTTAGTTAAGAAAAGAAAAGTAGATTTTGCCTTGGTTTTTGCAGTAAACCAAAATCAGTTGGTGAACATTATGAAAGATGTTTTACCAGCTTTACACAATGAAAGTAAGTTATGGATTGCTTATCCAAAAGTTACTAGTAAAATTGTAAGTGATTTAAATAGAGAAAGCAGTTGGGATTTCTTTACTCAAAAAGATTATGAAGGTGTGAGTTTAATTGATTTAGATCATATGTGGAGTGCCATGCGTTTTAAAATGAATGGAACAGTATCAATCATCATACCATCTGAAAATAAAACACAAAAAGAAGAAAAAACAGAAGTGAAAAGTGTTGGTTTCGATAAAAAATTGACTGTAATTCCTAGTTTTTTAGAAAAAGCATTTACAAAACACCAACAAGCCAAAGAAATATTTAGTGCATTACCTGCTTCGCACCAAAATGAATATGTTGTTTGGATTGAGGGTGCAAAGAAAGATGAAACTAAACAACGTAGATTAGACTCTGTAATTGAAAAATTAATGGCTAATCAATAATTATAAAAAACTCAGATATAAAAAGGGGCGTTCAAATTAATTTGAACGCCCCTTTTATTTAATTAATTTAAAGTATTAATTTAATTTTTCAACTTGCACATAACTCAATTCAACAGGAGTACTTCTTCCAAATATTTTAACTGATACTTTTAATTTCTTTTTCTCATCAGTAACTTCTTCAATTACACCATTGAAATCGTTGAATGGCCCTTCAATTATCTTAATTGTTTCGCCAACAATAAATGGCTCACTGATTGAAACACCTATATCATTCATTTCATCAACCTTACCTAACATTTTATTAACTTCTGCCTTTCTTAAAGAAATTATATTTCCTTTACTTCCTTTACCATCAGTTAAGAAGTGCATGATATTACTAATATTGCTGATATGTTGTACAATATCATCACTCAATTTTCCATCTTCAACTTCGAGCATCACATATCCGGGAAAATAATTTTTTTCACGCATTACTTTTTTACCATTCTGTACTTTGTAAACTTTTTCCATTGGTAAAAAAACTTGTTTCACAATAGTTGTCCAACCATTTCGTGCAATATCCTTATCCAAATACTCCTTCACACTACGCTCTTTTCCACTAACAACACGCAGAACGTACCATTTAGTTTCTTTTTGATTTTCTACAACAACTTCTTCTGCCATTTTTATATTACTTAAAATAGTTTATAAATAAGTTTTAATAATTGATTGCTGCTAAAGTCCATTACAAAAATTAATGCTGTAATTATGATAGTAGCAACTAATACAATTACTGTACTTTGCTGTAACTGAATCCAAGTTGGCCAGGTTACATTTTCTACTAATTCTTGATAGCTTTCTTTAAAATAAGTCGAAATTTTATTCATTATACATTATTTGATGTTGAAAGTAAGAGTGTTAAGAATGAAATTTGAAACACTACCACTTTAAACTTGGTAACTGAATTAGCACGGGTACTAGGATTCGAACCCAGATCAAAGGTTTTGGAGACCCGTATGCTACCGTTGCACCATACCCGTAAATCATCGTAAATAAGAACTTCTTTTTAAAAGCAAAGTACCCAAGCTTTCGCCTAAGTACTTTGCAAATATACATCACACTTTAAAATTCATCGGTTAAGATGAAACTAAAGTTTATTATTTAATGATTTCTGTAACTTGACCAGCACCTACAGTTCTACCACCTTCACGAATAGCGAATTTTAATCCTTTATCCATTGCAATAGGTTGAATTAATTTTACAGAAAGGTTAATATTATCACCTGGCATTACCATTTCAGTTCCTTCAGGTAAAGTACATTCTCCTGTTACATCGGTAGTTCTGAAATAGAACTGAGGACGATATTTATTAAAGAATGGAGTATGACGACCACCCTCATCTTTACTTAAAACGTAAACTTCACCTTTAAAATCAGTATGTGGAGTGATAGATTTAGGAGCACAAATTACCATACCACGACGGATTTGAGATTTCTCAATACCACGTAATAATAAACCTGCATTGTCTCCAGCCTCACCTCTATCTAATAATTTTTTAAACATTTCTACACCTGTAACCGTAGAGCTTTGGTTTGCTTCTTGTAATCCTACGATTTCAACTGCTTCACCTACTTTAATTACGCCTCTTTCAATTCTACCAGTAGCAACGGTACCACGACCAGTAATTGAGAATACATCCTCAACACTCATCAAAAATGGTTGATCAACTGGACGAGGGGGTAATGGAATATAACTATCAACTGCAGCCATTAATTCTTCAACTTTTGCAACCCATTTTGGATCTTCAGCTAAAGCACCTGTAGCAGAACCTTGAATAATTGGTGTGTTGTCACCATCAAAGCCATTTTTGGTTAATAATTCACGAATTTCCATTTCTACTAACTCAAGTAATTCAGCATCGTCAACTAAATCAACTTTGTTCATAAAAACAACCATACTAGGAACACCAACTTGGCGTGCTAATAAAATATGCTCTCTTGTTTGTGGCATTGGACCATCAGTAGCAGCAACTACTAATATTGCACCATCCATTTGAGCAGCACCAGTAATCATATTTTTCACATAGTCAGCGTGACCTGGACAGTCAACGTGTGCATAGTGACGATTAACAGTTTGATACTCTACGTGAGCAGTATTGATAGTAATACCACGCTCTCTTTCTTCAGGAGCTCCATCAATTTCATCATATTTTTTAGCAACATTACCCATACCTTTTTTTGAAAGGATAGAAGTAATTGCAGCTGTTAAAGTTGTTTTACCATGGTCTACGTGACCAATAGTACCAATGTTTACGTGAGGTTTCTCCCTCTTAAAGGTCTCTTTAGACATCTTGTTTTATTTTATTTGTTTATAATCAAAGTCCACAGAACAGCGTCTATAGACCATAGTTTCTTTTTAATTAGACTAATCATCTAATTTTTGTTCATTGAGCCGTTGATGAGAATTGAACTCACGACCTCTTCCTTACCAAGGAAGTGCTCTACCCCTGAGCTACAACGGCTTGTATAGCTTAAGAGAGCATTGTCTCTTTTCTCATCATGCGAAAGAACTCTTGAGCGGAAGACCAGGCTCGAACTGGCCACCTATAGCTTGGAAGGCTATCGCTCTACCAAATGAGCTACTTCCGCTTATTAAATAATGCTGAATTTTTAATGCTTTATGTTAAATTAATTCAACATTTAAAATTCAACATTTAAAATTATTAAAAGAACTGTGGGCAGTGAAGGATTCGAACCTCCGTACACTTGCGTGAACAGATTTACAGTCTGTCGCCTTTAACCACTCGGCCAACTACCCATTATACAGATTGTTGGCAATGTTATGTAACAATCTAATATTAATTTTAAAATGAGCCGAGGAAGGGAGTCGAACCCGCGACCTGCTGATTACAAATCAGCTGCTCTACCAACTGAGCTACCTCGGCATACAATTCATTAAAGAACTAATTTTTCGGACGGCAAAAGTAATAGAAAAGAAATACAAACAAAAAACTTATTGAAAATATTTTTTTATTTGTCTACATTTTTCTTCACAATGCAGTTAAAAACTAAAAAGCTGCTAAAAAGCAGCTTGTGTGATCCCGCTGGGACTCGAACCCAGGGCCCCATCATTAAAAGTGATGTGCTCTACCAACTGAGCTACGAGATCATACCCTTATTTGAATTTTGGGAGTGCAAAAGTAAGTGTATATTTTTCTTACCCAAATTTTTTAAAAAATAATTTTAAAATAAATTTACTCGTAAGGGAATTTTAAAATTCGTGATACAGACTTTGTCAAATCCATATGTGGTTTTAAATGTAAAATTTGTAAAGCCACTTTTTGTGCTCCTTCAATATTTTTTAAAGTATCATCCACAAACAAAGTTTCATTTGCTGATAACTGATGATCTTTAAGAATTCTTAAATAACAATCTGCATTGGGTTTTCGCATGCCCACTTCATGAGAATAATAAACTTGATGAAAATAATTTGAAAAGTCATTTGTTGGAAAATCTTTTTTAAATTTTTTATCAAAACTTTTAAAATGGATTTCATTTGTGTTACTTAATAATAGCACCTTATAAGATGCTTTTAAAGTTTTTGCAAATTCTAATCTTTCCATCCAAAAATTGCCTAACATAGCATTCCAAGCTTTTTTAATTTGTTCTTTGGTCAACTGTGAATTGGTAATTGAATTAAATTGAAAATAAAAGTCTTGTTCATTAATTTTTCCAGTTTCTAAATCTTCAAATAAATTCGAAACATAATCTTGCTTAAATAAATTATCAAAATTCTTAATTCCTAGATTGAGAAAAGCTTTTCGCGTTGCATTATAATCAATATCAATAAATACTCCACCAAAATCGAAAATGATATTTTTTATGTTTAACATGATTACTTTATAGATTTAATAATTGGCCAAAGATTTTCAGCCACAATAGTATTTCCTAATTTATTTAAATGAACACCATCAGAAGTTAATGAACCTTCTGAAATATTTTCATAACTATTTTGAGTAATGTAAGCTCTGAAAATTTTATTTAAATCGCAAACTTCAATTTGATATTCTTGAGCAAGTTTTAGTATTAATAAACTATAATTCTTTAAATCATCATCATGAATATTTTCTCCAAATTTTTTTTCCCCAATAACTGTTGGGGTACACAAAATAATTTTACTATTAATAGCTAGAAGCTTTACTATTACTGCTCGATAAAAATTTTCGAACTTTATTATATCTAAGCCAGTACCATCAGACTTTTTACACCAAATATCGTTAATGCCAATAAAAACAATTGTAAGGTTTGGAGATTGAACTACTACATCTTGGTCTATTCTTAAATACAAATCATACACTTTATTTCCACTCATTCCTTTTGAAATGGTTTGATATTTTTTAACTAAATCCTCTTGCTCTATCATTCTATTTATTTGCTCAATATATCCTCCTATCTGAACCCCCTGTTCAGTTATTGAATCTCCAAAAAATAAAATTTTTTTCTTATTTTCTCTTCTGTATGACATGAGTAACATGAGAATAATAAAAATAATGAAAAGTATTAATTGTATACTCAAGAGTTGATCTTGTTTTGTTTGATGAATTTATAGATTGAGCCAATAATTCATTTTAAAAACTAAGGCTCGATTTTTATTTTGAAGCAATGGATTTGTATAATAATTATCGGTATAAACTAAGAACAAATCACTCATAGGTTTATAACGCCATTGCAACCTGCTATTGATGTTAAAGTTATTGTTTTGTGTGTTGTATTGTAAGAATGTTGTGAAAAATAAAGTTGTAGTAAAGTTGTATTCTATTCGTGGTGATATTAAGAACAATTCTGCAGTTCCATAATCTTCTGGAAAGCTGAGTTTATTATACTCTAAATTTATTGAAAAATTTAAGTGTGGTTGTTTTCTTATTCTACATTCCACAGTAAACTGTTGATAATCGGCATTATAATATTTACCCAAAGTAAAGCCAGTGCTAAAGAAGAAAGCTTTTCGAAAATCAGAACGATACTCAATACCAGAATGAACGAAGTCGTATTTTTCTGTTGGCAATGGTTTTCCTCCTGTGAAACTAATAGGATATAATAATGTGGCTTGATTAATATTTGAAAAAAATCTAAGATTAGAGGTGTTACTAAAATTTAAACTATACCGTATAGAATGTTGTTGTTCGTTTATAGAATTATCAGGATTCCAAACAATAAAGTTTTCCATTGAAAAGGTATGAATATTTATATTGCCTTTTTTAGGAAAAATTTTGAAATAGGTATCGATATAAACTTGTTTAAACCCAACTCGAATACTAGTATCCCTAACTGCATCATAATTAGAAATTCGTGTTACAAAACCCATATCTGTAAAATAATTAGTTCCTACACTAGTAAAATCAATCACATTGCCAAAAGTTCTACCATTATATTGATAGCCTATTCCATAATAATTATTGTATTTTTCTATAGTTGGTTTTGATGAATTATGATAAGATGCCCAACCATTCCAATTTCCTTTTAAATTGGTATATTCAAATGATAAACCAGCATTTCTACCAAATTCTGAAAGTGGATCATTCTTTTTTTGTGTTTCATTTAAAAAAGCTTGTCGATTCAAAAAGTAACCAGAAACAGATGATCTTTTTAAAACACGCTGACTAACAGTAACAGCAGAAAAATTCTCTGCTGCGTAGGTATCTGTTTTTCCAGTTTGCACATTCATTAAAGCCATTCTTGTTTTCTTTGATAAGTTGCCAGAAAGCCTTGCTCCAAAAAGAATAGGAACACGATTACCAGTTGCATCAACTCCTATTCTTCTTGAATAAAATGGCCGAATGGGTGGAATGCCAAAATTGGTTAGCAAGTCAGAATTTTCTAAAAAAAATGTTCTTCTTTCAGGAAAAAAAATATTAAATCTTGAAAGATTAGTTACCTGCCTATCTACATCAACCTGTGAAAAATCTGGATTAACAGTAAGGTCTAAATTTAAAGATGATGAAAGTGTAATTTTGCTATCAAAGCCTGCATTACCATAAGCTTTTAAAGGCTCTTTATTTTCTCGGCTTTCATCAATACTTGAAGTGATGTATGGTTGTACAACAATATTACTGCCAGGTATTGGTGGTTTTTCTTTCCAAAACATTACGCCAGTATAACCCAAATCGTGTGATGCAAAATTTACTGGTACCGGAGTCCAACAGCTGTATTCATTTGATTTAGTATCGATTCTAATAAAATTAATTCCCCAATTTTTTTTATTTGCATCATAACGTAAAGTTTTAAAGGGAATGGCCATTTCTGCTGTCCAACCATTTGCATGTTGCTTTGTTGCACTATACCATTTATTATCCCAGCTCCAATTAATA
>JANPAT010000037.1:0-4218 GCA_031430075.1 Chitinophagaceae bacterium
TCTAATTCAACATCTCTCATAGTTCCTTGAGATTTTCCTTTTTTACCAATTAATTCATCAATATGTATGGGGTCATAATTTAAAAATTGCTGGCTTAAAACATCCATACTTCTTTTTCCTTCAGGCTCTACAACATAATGAATCAGCATGGTATCGCAAATATTTCCAATCAACTCAACTCCATACCATTTCAATACCAACATATCGTACTTTAAATTTTGGCCAATCCAAGTTATTGATGATTTATTGAATAGTTGATGGAAAGATTGAAGCAAATTTATTGTTTCTTGTTTCTTGTTAGGGCAGGGCACATAATATGCCTCGTGTGGTTTTATGGCAAAACTCATACCTACTAATTCTGCTTCATTTGCATCAATATTAGTAGTTTCTGTATCGAAACAAATTTCAGTTTCTTTTGAAAGCTTTTGTATTAATAGTTCAATTTCTTCTGTAGTTTGAACTAAATGATATTGATGGGGAACAGTATGAATATTTTTTATTCCGGTTTCATTTGCAACGTTAGTTTTTTCTGTAAAATTTTGTAAAAAAGAGGGTAGTGCAACTGCACCATGTCTGTTGTTTTCATCATTTTTTGATGATGCTGGACTGCTTTTTTTTACTGATGTTTTAACTTCATTGCCAAACAAATCTGTTTGGGTGCCTTCTGGTAAAATGTTTGATAATCCTGTGTTTCGAGAGATAATGATTTCTTCTCCCAACACTCTTTTAGCTAATGTTCTAAATTCTAGTTCTGTAAAAATTTCAATTAGTTTTCCTTTATTCCATTCACTCATTTTAAAATTTTCTTCATGGAATTCACAAGGCACATTAGTAATAATAGTTGCTAATTTTTTACTCATGATAGCACTTTCTTTTCCTGCTCTAACTTTTTCTCCAAGCGATCCTTTAATATTATCGGCATTGGCCAATACATTTTCTAATGTGTCATATTCCTTCAATAATTTTGCAGCCGTTTTTTCTCCTACACCTTTAATGCCAGGAATATTATCAACAGCATCACCCATTAAACCTAAAATATCAATTACTTGGTCTACTCGTTCAATATCCCATTTAGCACAAACTTCTTTAGGCCCCATAATTTCAACATCACCACCTTGATAAGCTGGTTTGTAAATACTAATTCCATCACGAACTAACTGACCATAATCTTTATCTGGTGTAACCATAAAAACTTCATATCCTGCATCGTGTGCTTCCCAAGCCAATGTTCCAATCACATCATCTGCTTCATAACCTGCACAACCAATTACTGGAATATTAAATCCTTCAATAATTTTTTTAATATCTGGAACTGCAGCTAATAAATCTTCAGGAGCATCTTGTCGGTTTGCTTTATAAAATTCATATTGTTCATCTCTAACTGTTGGCCCAGATACATCAAAACAAACGGCTAAGTGTGTAGGTTTTTCTTTATTGATCAGTTCAATTAAAGCATTGGTAAATCCAAACTGAGCATTGGTATTTCTTCCTTTAGATGTAATTCTTGGACTACGAATTAAAGCATAATATGAACGAAAGATCAGTGCAAATGCATCGAGTAAAAAAAGTTTCTTTTGCATATAGCAAAGTAAGTGAAGATTGATGAATGTAACATGAAGACTTAACCTAAAAATAAATAGTTTTATTGTAGGTTTGCAGCATCAATTTTATTACATGATAATCGATATACAACAATTAACACCTGCCCAAAAACAAGCTTGGTTGCAACATGCTATAGCACCACGCCCTATTGCATTTGCAAGCACCATAGATGCTGCAGGAAATGTGAATTTAAGTCCATTTAGTTTTTTTAATATTTTTTCTACCAATCCTCCTATAATAATTTTTTCTCCTTCTCGAAGAGGAAGAGATAATACCACAAAACATACTTTACAGAATGTAAAGGAAGTTGCTGAAGTGGTTATTAATATTTGTGATTTTAATATGGTACAACAAGTGAGTTTAGCAAGTTGCGAGTTTGAAAAAGAGGTTGATGAATTTATTAAAGCAGGATTTACCAAACAAAAAGCATCTTTAGTAAAACCACCAATGGTTGCAGAAGCAAAAATTAAATTGGAATGTAAGGTAATCGAAATTAAAAGTTTAGGAGAAACAGGAGGGGCTGGTCAGTTAGTAATTGCAGAAGTATTAGTAATGCATGTTGATGAAAGCATATTGAATGATGACCAAACCATGATTGACCAAACTAAAATTGAACTGATTGCTAGATTAGGAGGCGATTGGTATTGTAAAACTAATAACCATAATTTATTTCAAGTTCCAAAACCTAATATTAATAAAGGCATTGGTGTAGATGCTTTACCAATAAGCATTAGGCAAAGTAAATTTTTATCTGGAAACGATTTAGGCATGTTAGCCAATGTAAATGAGTTTCCTGTTATTGATGCTTGTTTTGAGGATGAAAAATTGAAAAGCATTGTTCAGTATTATGCCGTAGATCCTATAAGTATGGAAGCCGAAATTCATCAATATGCAAAAGAACTTTTAGATAAAGAAAAAGTAAATGATGCATGGCAGGTTTTATTAATGATGACAAGCATTTAATTCAACAAAATAGTAATATATTTATAAGGTATGGCTTTAGGACAATCACTGCAACAAAAACTATTACAAAAACTTTCTCCTCAGCAGATTCAGTTAATGAAACTGTTGCAAGTGCCTACTTCTGTTTTAGACCAAAGAATAAAAGAAGAACTGGAAGAGAATCCTGCATTAGAATTAAGTGATGATGCAAATGCAGATGAAATTTTAAACGAAACAAAAGATGAATTTGAAGATAATAAAGATGAATTTGAAGAATTAGATGGCAGTGATGATGAATATGAAAATTTAGATTTAAGTGAATATGTAAATGATAGTGATGATGATGTTGCAGATTATAAAATGAAGGATGAAAATTATCCTGAAATTGATGATAAAAGAGTGATACCCATAAAAAACGAAACCAGTTTTTTTGATGTATTAACCTCTCAGCTAAACATGATGGATGTGAATGAAACCGAATTTAAAATTGCTGAACAAATTATTGGCAGTTTAGATGATGATGGTTACTTAAGACGAGAAACCATAAGCATTGTAGACGATTTAGCTTTTCGACAAAACATTATTACAACAGAAAAAGAAGTTGAAGCAATTATAAAAAAAGTACAACTTTTTGAGCCCACGGGTATTGCTGCAAGAAATTTGCAAGAATGTTTATTGCTTCAGCTAAATAAAAAAGAAGAAGAAGGAGATGATGTACATCTTGCAAAAAAAATCATCACCAAATATTTCGATGAGTTTACAAAAAAACATTATAACAAGCTACAACAAAGTTTAAATATTGATGAAGAAGAATTAAAAGAAATCATCAATCAAATCATCAAACTTAATCCAAAACCAGGGGGCGATGCTGGTCAAACTAACGAAAAAGAAGTATATGTGATTCCTGATTTTTTTATCACCAATAATTTAGGTGTTTTAGAACTTACTTTAAATGGTAAAAATGCACCAGAACTCAGGATTTCAGGAGATTATAAAGACATGATGAAAGCGTATGAATTGGGAAGTAAAAAAGATAAACGACAAAAAGAAGCTGTAACATTTATTAAACAAAAAATAGATAGTGCAAAATGGTTTATAGAAATGATTCAACAAAGGCAACAAACCTTAACCAATACCATGCACGCTATTATGGATATTCAAAAAAAATTCTTTTTAACTGGAGATGAAACTGAAATGAAACCCATGATATTAAAAGATATTGCAGAAATAACAGGCTTAGATATTAGTACTGTTAGCCGAGTTGCCAATAGCAAGTTTGTACAAACCGAATTTGGTACTTATAAATTAAAATTCTTTTTTAGTGAAAGCTTAAGTACTGATAGTGGCGAAGAAGTGAGTACTACTGAAGTTAAAAAAATATTGAATAATATTATAGACGCAGAAGATAAACACAAGCCTTTTGCAGACGAAGAACTAACAGAATTATTAAATGAAAAAGGATATAATATTGCTAGAAGAACAGTAGCAAAATACAGAGAGCAACTCAACTTACCTGTTGCTCGTTTAAGAAAAGAGTTATAATTATTTAGAATACTCTGTTAAGAATTTTTCAAGAGCAGCAAACATGCTGGTTGTTTGTGGCACAGGTGCTTTTATGTGCAATGTTAATCCAGCTACTTCAATAGCAATAGCTGTATTATTGCCAAATGCTCC
>JANPAT010000038.1:0-3584 GCA_031430075.1 Chitinophagaceae bacterium
TTTTTTGGGGTGGAGATTTTGGTCAGGCTTTAGTAGGTATTACTTCTGGCTTAATTTCTCCAAGAGATCTAAGATTTTATATTGGTTACTCAGGTTGGTCAGAAGGTCAGTTGGATGCAGAAATTGATCAGAAAAGTTGGATATTACACCAAGCCAATAAGAATTTTATTTTTCATTTAAATGCTGATATGCTTTGGAAAGATGTATTAAATGAAATGGGTGGAGAATTTAAAAATTTAATTAATTACCCTTTAGATCCTCAGTTAAATTAATGTATACTTTGTTAAAATATATTTTTCGTTAATAATTAATTTCCTTCATCAATATATTTGATTACTCAAGAATTACTACACTTATTTGAAACATTTCTACTTTTAATTTTAGTTTATTGGTTTGTTTAAAGTTAACTAAAGTTTATTTTTCTTATTATTTAAAAAATTAATAATGGCAATAGCAACAATAGTATGGATTGATGATGAAATTGAAAGTCTGCAATCTCAAAAAATGTTTTTAGAAAGTAAAGGTTATGCAGTAGTAACTTTTACAAATGGATTTGAAGGGATTGAATATGTTAAGGATAATTATGTAGATGTGGTTTTGCTAGATGAGTCTATGCCTGGTATTTCTGGATTAGAAACTTTATCTAAAATAAAAGAAATCAATCAGCAAATTCCTATTGTTCTCATTACAAAAAATGAAACTGAAACCTTAATGGATGAAGCCATTGGAAGTCAAATCAGTGATTATTTATTAAAACCTGTAAATCCTAATCAAGTATTATTAAGTCTTAAAAAAATTATTGATAATAAAAGATTGGTGGCAGAAAAAACTACATCAAGTTATCAGCAACAATTTCGAGAATTGTTTATGGCATTGAATGATAATCCAGATTATAATGGTTGGATGGATATTTATAAAAAGTTAGTGTACTGGGAATTAGAAATGGAAAAAAGTGATAGCCCAGAAATGCAAGAAATTTTAGCCAATCAAAAAAAAGAAGCTAACACAGAATTTTTTAAATTCATCAGTAAAAATTATGCAAAATGGATGGATCCAAAAGCTGTTGATGTGCCCATTATGAGTCATACTTTATTTCAGTATAAAGTTCTACCACATGTAGAAAAAGGAATACCCACATTCTTTATTTTGATTGATAATTTACGTTATGATCAGTGGAAAGTTATTCAACCCATTTTTGCTGAAAGCTTTAGAATTTTAGAAGAAGAAACATTTTACTCCATTCTTCCAACTGCAACACAATACAGTCGTAATGCCATTTTCAGCGGATTGCTTCCTATAGAAATTGAAAAATATTTTCCTACAGAATGGAAAAATGATGAAGAGGAAGGTGGCAAGAATTTGTATGAAGAATTTTTCTTTAGATCTCAACTTGAACATTTTAAAAAGAATGATATAAAAGCAAGTTATACTAAAGTTTTGCATCATAACGATGGGCAACAATTAGTGAACAATATTCATAATTTATTAACGAACGACTTGAATGTTATTGTGTACAATTTTGTTGATATGCTGAGCCATGCAAGAACTGAAATGGAGGTGTTGAAAGAGTTAGCGGGTGATGAAGCTAGTTATAGAAGTGTTACAAAAAGTTGGTTCGAACATAGTGCCTTACACCAAGCCCTTAAAAAAATTGCTGATAAAAATATTCGATTAATAGTGGCAACAGATCATGGAACTATGCGTGTAAATAATCCTCAGAAAGTTATTGGCGATAAACAAACTACCACAAACTTGCGTTACAAACATGGAAGAAATTTAAACTATGATCCAAAAACTGTTTTGGCTTTTAAAGATCCTCGTGAAGCTGGATTACCTGTTCCAACAGTAAATTCTTCTTTCATATTTGCAAAAGATGATGATTTTTTATGCTACCCCAATAATTACAATCATTTTGTAAACTATTATAAAAACACTTTTCAGCATGGTGGAATTAGTTTAGAAGAAATGATTATACCTGTGATAAAAATGGTGAGTAAATAATTACTTGTTTTTATCTTCTAATCCTTTTACTATGTTATTTTGCAGTGATGACAAAGAAAAATAAGAAAGACGAAAAAATTATTTTAGTTGTAAATGATGATAGTGTTTTTGCTCCAGGAATAAAAGCATTAGTTGAAGCAGCCATGCCATTTGGTAGGGTAGTAGTTGTTGCACCAGATCAACCTCAAAGTGGCATGGGGCATGCAATTACCATAAATAAACCACTTCGTTTAGAGAAAGTACATTTAATTGATGGGGTTGAAGCTTATACAACAAATGGTACTCCTGTTGATTGTGTAAAACTTGCTGTTGATAAAATTTTGCATCGTAAACCAGATATTTGTTTAAGTGGTATTAATCATGGTGCAAACCATAGCATTAATGTAATTTATAGTGGTACTATTAGTGCTGCCATGGAAGCTTCTATTGAAAGTATTCCTTCTGTAGGATTTTCTTTATTAGATTATAAAATGACTGCAGATTTTGAACCATCAAAAAAAATTGTAACAAAAATTGTTGCAGAAATTTTGAGGCATAAGAAAGTGGATAAACATTTATTACTTAACGTAAACATACCTTCAATTCCATACGAAAAAATAAAAGGAATTAAAGTTTGTAAACAAGCGTATGCAAAGTACGAAGAGAAATTTATGAAACGATCCGACCCTCATGGCAAAAAATATTATTGGTTAACTGGGGAGTTTGTAAACTTTGATAAATCAAAAGACACCGATGTTTGGGCACTCGAAAATAATTACGTAAGTATTGTTCCTGTTCAGTTTGATTTAACAAACTATATTATTAAAAAAGAAATTGAAAACTGGAAATTCTAATGTTTAAAGACAATTTAAAATATGGATTGGTTATAGGAGCATTAAGCCCTTTTTTAGGTATGCTAGGATTTTATTATTGGAGATTTAGTATTTACTCATTAAAAAGTTTTATCACTGCTTTAGCAGTTCAAAAAACAATTTTAACTAGTATGATCTCATTTTCATTATTAGTAAATGCCATCATTTTCACTATTTTTCTAAATAAAAACAAAGATCATACAGCCAAAGGAATTTTTATCACTACAGTAATTTGGGGTGTTTTTGCTATTGCTTTAAAATTAATTTATTAAAATGCCGAAAATTGCTTTTATTACTGGTGCTACATCTGGCATTGGTTATGCCACTGCAAAAATATTTGCAGCAAATGGTATCGATTTAATTCTTTGTGGAAGAAATAAAAAGCAATTAGAAAAAGTTGAAAATGAGTTTTCAACTTCTGTAAAAGTGATTACTTTGAATTTTGATGTTAGGAATAAAGTAGCAGTAGAATCATCTATCAATAGTTTGAATGCTGCATGGAAGCAAATTGATATTTTGGTGAATTGTGCAGGTAATGCTCATGGATTGTCTTCCATTGAAAATGGTGATGTAGAAGATTGGGATATGATGATTGATGGCAATGTAAAAGGGTTGTTATATGTTTCTAAAATCATTATGCCATTAATGGTTGAAAGAAAACAAGGTCATATTGTTAATATTAGTTCTGTTGCAGGAAAATATACTTATCAAAATGGAGCTGTGTATTGTGCC
>JANPAT010000039.1:0-1889 GCA_031430075.1 Chitinophagaceae bacterium
TTAATGGCTGCCAATGATACTTTGTTCGTTAATATGGCTCAAATGCGTCAGTTTAATTATAAGTTTAATTTTAATCCAAGCAATTTACAAACTTCTGGTTTAGATGCTTTTTTACAAGATGCTTATACCAATTCAGAAACTGCCATTAGTTTAAGTGCTAACAATGCTTATCAATTTTTGGTAAATACAGATGCAGGCAGTTTTGTTGCTAATAGATTTAGAATTGTGTATCGTCCTACTGTTCCATTACCAGTAAACTTTACTAGCATAAAAGCGTATCAAAAACAAGAAGGTATTCAATTAGAATGGATGGTATCTAATGAAATTAATATTGGTCAATATATAGTAGAGAAAGCCAACGCCAGTCTTAGTTTCGAAAAAATAGAAACTGTTGTTCCAAAAGGCAGTGCCATTTCAGAAACCAGCTATTCTGTTTTTGATAGCAAACCATTTTTAGGAGTAAATTATTTTAGGGTAAAAGCCATTGATAAAAATGGTGAATTCAAATATAGTGAAACCGTTAAAGTGAATATTGGCAAAGGCAAAGAAAGTATAACCATATTTCCAAACCCATCTATAGGAGAAGAGTTGTATATAAATCTGAATAATTTACCCAATGGCAAGTATGAGTTAAAAGTATTGAATAGTTTAGGACAAGAAATGGTTAGAAAAATTATTGTTTATGATGACATTAACCAGCAACAAATTATGCTAACAAGCAATTGGGCAAAAGGAACTTATATGATTGTTGTAGTAGGAAAAGATATACAAGTACAGCAAACCATCATTAAACAATAAAAAATATTTATATGTTAATTCGTATCATAATAAAAATAGTCGTCGTATTGGTACTTATTATAAGCCCGGTTTATTTATTTGCTCAGGGTTCAGGATATCCTGTTGAAGATACTGTTGAAGATCCTGTTGAAGATGCTGTTGAAGATCCTGGTGGCGACCCTGGTGTGCCTTTCGATGGTGGAGCTTCAATAGCAATATCAGCAGTTGCAATTTTTGCTATTAAAAAATATAGAGATAGAAAGAAACAAAAAAGGGCTTCAATTTAATGAAACCCTTTGTTTATATAGTAAACATACTAAAGTTGAATTCTGTCATCATCGTACTAAACTCAATTTTAAGTAAAAGAGCATAATTTTATTTTCCTTGACAAATTACTTTTAAATAAACTGAATTAGTTAATTAATTAACAGAATTAAATCATTCTCAAAAAGTAAATGAACAATTTAAATTCATTGTCTACAGAAGCTAAAAATTAATCTAAACAAATATGGTAATTAACCCAGATGTTTCGTCTCAACAAAATACATATCAATTTCACCTACATTTTTTGCATGTATTTTACCTCTATAAGTACATGTATATTCTTCTTTTATTAATTCGTAAGTTGTTGATGAAATATTTACCCTGCCTGGTTCACCATTACTTTCCATTCTACTGGCAATATTCACTGTGCTTCCCCAAATATCATAAGCATATTTCTTTTTACCAACAACTCCAGCAACAATAGGGCCTACGTGAATTCCAATTCTTAAATCCCAAGATGCTAAACCATTATTATTTCTTCTTAAATTATTTTCTTTAATCCAATCTTGCATTTCAATACTGGCTTTTATCATACTAAATACATGCCCTTCTTCTTCTACAGGAATACCACCTGCACACATATACGAGTCTCCAATAGTTTTAATTTTCTCTAAATTATATTTTCCAACAATATTATCGAAAGCAATAAAACAAGTATTGAGCTCCAGTACTAATTCTTGTGGACTTAGTTTTTCAGCATGAGCTGTGAACCCTTTAAAATCGCTAAATAATACTGAAACTTCATTGTAATGTCGAGGAACTGCTTGTCCTGTTGTTTGAAGTTCTTT
>JANPAT010000040.1:0-2282 GCA_031430075.1 Chitinophagaceae bacterium
ATATTTTTTACCATATTTAGTACCATGAGCATTCCGTTGTTTAATAAAATAAAGCCTTTTTTATTTACAACACACATGGTTGCCTGGAAAGAATTTTTTGATGTTAAAGTTGATGAAAACAATATTTCAATTGCTGGCTCAATTTACAGACCAGATAAAATAATAAATTCAGCAATGGTGCTCCTAATACATATTGTTACTTTAGTTTCAATATCCATTTATGCACTAAAGAAAAAAGATATTTTAAGCTAATCAATAATTTATGATGCAAAAGATTGTTTTAATTATTACTCTTTGTACAAATTCGTTTTTTATTCAAGCACAAGATGTAAATGATTTGATAGATAAAGTGAAGCAAAAAATGGATTTAGTAAATAATTATAGTGTTGAGGCTAAAATGAAAACGAGTGTTGCTTTTATTAAAGCACCCATTGGCAAAGTAAAAATTTACTTCAAAAAACCAGATCAAATAAAATTATTTAAAGAAAAAGGAATTTCTATTTTACCTAAAGGTGGTATAAGTGTTAATTTTTTCTCCATACTAAATACTGCAAACCTTTCTATTATTGATGCAGGAACAACAATTGTAAATGGCTCAAATACAAGAATAGTAAAGCTTTTGCCATTAAGTGAGAATAGTGAAATTATCATTTCTACTTTGTACATTGATGAAAAGAATTTACTTATTCGAAAATCATCAACAACAACTAGAGAAAATGGCAGTTTTGAAATGGAAATGTTTTATGGAGAATTGCAAAATTTTGGCTTACCCAGTAAAATGATTTTTAGTTTTAATGTTAAAGATTATAAAATGCCAAAAGGTGTAACTTTAGACATTGATGATGATTTAAGCAAAGAAGAAAAGAAAAAATTTCAGAATAAAAAAGGGAAAATAGAATTTATTTATTCAAATTATATAATAAATAAAGGTATTCCCGATAATATTTTTTAGAATGCAAAATTAAAACATGAAGTATGACTGAAAAACTACTTCAATTTATATGGCAATATAAATATTTTAATACAGTTGTATTACAAACAACGAATGATGAACCTTTAGAAATCATCAAACAGGGTTCTATAAATTTTGATCAGGGTCCCGATTTTTTAAATGCTGCGATAAAAGTTGCAGGAGTTAAATTAGTTGGCAATATTGAATTGCACACACATTCATCACATTGGAAAAAGCATGCTCATTCTTCAGATAAGAATTACAAAAATGTAATTCTGCATGTTGTTTGGATTAATGATAGTAATAGTGTTGAACAAATTCCAACATTAGAACTACAAAACTTGGTTCCTAAAATTTTATTAGAAAAGTATAATTTTTTAATTCAGCAAGAAAATAAAATTCCTTGTCATACTTTTTTACCAGCTTTATCTAACATGGGTTGGCTAGCTTGGAAAGAAAGATTGGTAGCTGAAAGACTTATTAATAAATCTGAAGAAATATTAAAGAATTTTAGAGCTAATAATAACAATTGGGAAGAAACTTTTTGGCAACAAATTGCTTATAATTTTGGTTTAAAAGTGAATGCCGATTTTTTTAAGTCAATTGCAAGCTCTTTACCAATTACTATTCTTGCAAAAAATAAAAATCAAATTGTATTATTAGAAGCACTTTTATTTGGACAAGCAAATTTGCTAAATCAAGACCACAAGTCATCATACGCTATTCAATTAAAAAAAGAGTTTGATTATTTAAAAAAGAAATATCAATTAAAATCTATTGAAGGTGCTGCTTTTTTTCTGAGAATGAGGCCTCCAAATTTTCCTACCATTCGACTAGCACAATTAGCTGCATTAATTGCAAATTCTACACACCTTTTTTCTGAAATAAAATCAGCAAAAACAATTAAAGACGTAAAGCGTTTATTTAAAATTACCTGCAGCACATATTGGAATAAACATTACACCTTAAATGACGCGGAAAGTATTATTAAAGAAAAAAAAATTGGAGATAAGATGATTGATCTTATCATTATTAATACCATTGTTCCTATAATTTTTGCAGTTGCTCAATATTATCGGGATGAACAGTTAAAAATAAAAGCCATTCAGTGGTTACAAGATATAAAAGCCGAAGAAAATAATATTATTCAAACTTGGAAATTGAACAGAATTAATATTTTTTCTGCTTTTGACTCACAAGCATTATTACAACTAAATAAATTTTATTGTATTGAAAAAAAATGTTTGCAATGTTCAGTTGGTGTAAATATTTTGAAAACTACAACTTAAAGTTGCCAATCGATAATTTCATTGGCCCATTCTGCTCTATA
>JANPAT010000041.1:0-4977 GCA_031430075.1 Chitinophagaceae bacterium
TTTCATCTCTATTATTAGTTGCAGCAACACATATGACTCTTTCATATGAAGAGGGATAATAGGTTAATGATTTGCTTACATTGCCAGCTGCAAAAACAACTAATCCACCTTTAAGAGCAATTCCTCCACCATTATCTACAAAATAATCTATTGCATCTAATACAGAAATTTCATAAACATTTTCTGCTCTATAAGCCCAACTATTGTTGCTAATTGCAGCCCCATTATCAGCTGCGTAAATAAACCCTTTAGCGAATCCACCAGATTTGCTGCCATCGAAAACTTGTATACTCATTATCCTCACTCCACTATTGGCATTCCCATTTCCTCCAGCAATACCACTTACACCAATTCCATTATTATTAACTGCAGCAATAGTTCCAGCAATATGGGTTCCATGTTTACCCATATTAATAATGTTATTATTATTTACAAAATTAAAACTTTTACCAACTGCAATATTTTGTGCTAAATCTGGATGATCTAATTGAATTCCTAAATCGTGAACAGAAACAATTACATTTGAATTACCAGTTTCAATATCCCAAGCTTGAACCAGTTTAATATCTTTTCCAACTTTACCGTTTGCTTGACCCGTATTATTAAAATGCCATTGTTCATTAAACTTTGTGTCGTTGGGTACAAACTCCACTCCCTCTGTATTGGTATCAAAAAGTTGTTTTGTATAAACTGGTTCAACAACTTCAAACAAACCCAATTTTTTTAATTCGAGATATACCTGTTTTACACTGTGAGTAGTATTGAAGTCTATGTTGTACCATAAATCCAAGTTATACTTTTTATGTTGCTGTTCTAATTCAATATCCTTCAAAACATTTTTAAATAGTTGCTGAAATGAATTGAAATGATACGCTGTAGAAAGATTATTGAAAAATTCATTATTGGTAAAAGGATTTTCTTGTTGAATATTAAGTTTATCGAACTGATTTCGATAAAACTTAACTGAAATTTTTCCTGATTCAAAACTATTTTCATCTAAAGCCAATACATTTATTTGGGGCAAATTTTCTCGATAAATTTTGTTCTGAGAATAACATTTAAAAGTTGAAAAATGTAACAAAACTATTACTATAATAAAACGCATGAATTTGCTTTAGGTAATTCGTAAAATTAGAAGAAATTATGTTGAAATGAGATACCGTTCTTCTTTATTTCCTTAAAAAATAGATATTAGTTAAAAATAAATTAAAAAAAGATTAGAGAGATGCAGCGTTTTTTCAAATCCTTTGTCTATTATTGTACATTATTATTTAACCAAACAAAAAAACAAATGAGAAAATTATTTTCCCTTTTGGCTGGTTTTGTACTTTTTATAGGTACAGTTCAAGCTCAAAACCGAACCATTGCTGGTAAGGTTACAGACGAAAAAGGTGCAGGTATTGCAGGAGTTACAGTTTCCGTTAAAGGATCCACTTCTGGTACAACTACTGGTTCAGATGGAAGCTATTCATTTTCGGCTCCATCTTCTGCAAAAACCTTAGTATTCTCTTCAGTAAACTTCTCAACAAGAGAGCAGAATATTGGTTCTACTAATTCTGTTTCTGTGAGTTTAGTTGCTAAAGATGATGCCTTAAGTGAAGTAGTTGTTACATCTTTTGGTATCAGAAGAGACAAAAAAACACTGGGTTACTCAACTCCAACAATTTCTTCTGAAGAAATTACTCAAGTTAGAAACTCAAACATTTCTAATGCTCTAGTAGGTAAAGTTGCAGGTGTAAGAACACAAGGAACTGGTGGTAGTTTTACAGGATCTTCTGTATTAATAAGAGGTTATACTTCTGTTACAGGTAGTAGTGCACCTCTTTATGTTGTTGATGGGATGCCAATTGACAATGGTGGTGGTGGAACTGCTTTACAAAATGGAGCAACTTCATCAAATAGAGTTCTTGATATCAATCCAGATGATATTGAAGAAATGACAGTGTTGAAAGGTGCTGCTGCAACTTCATTATATGGTAGTCGTGGTGCTGCTGGTGTAATTTTAATTACTACTAAAAAAGGTAAAAAGAAAACAAAAAACAGTGTAGAAATTAATACTTCTTACAATATTGTTCAAGTAAATCGTTTACCAGAATATCAAAATGAATATGCTCAAGGAGCAAACGGAACATATTTAAATGCAAATGCTTCAAGCTGGGGTCCTAAAATGGTTGGTCAAACTGTTACCAATTTTTTTGGTAACCCTGAAGTTTTAATGCCTTACCCAAATAATGTTAAAGATTTTTTCCAAAACGGTTATAATCTTCAAAATTCAGTAAGCTTTAGTGGAGGTAGTGATAAAACTACTTTCAGAGTTTCTTACAATAATACTAGAGAAACTTATGTTGTTAGAACTAATGAATTAAGTAAAAATGTTTTAACTGCTAATTTAAGTTCAGATGTTTCTGATAAATTACAGATTACTTCATTCGTAAGTATAAATAATACACAATCTAACAGATCTCAACAAGGTAATCAATTGTCTAACCCTCTTTTTAGAACTTGGATGATACCTCGAAGCTATAACTTAACAGGAAATCCATACTATAGACCAAATGGTGATCAATGGTATTATGGAGCTGATGATAACCCTTATTGGGCATTAGAAAATGTAAGATTTAACGATGAAGTAAATCGCTTTTTTGGTAATGTTGGCTTAAATTACAAATTTAATAATTGGTTAAATGCTAATTTAAAAGTAGGAGGTGATGTGCAAAGTTTCAAATCTCATGGATTTGATGAAATTGGAACCAGAGGTGGTGGAAATACTAACTCTCAAACAACAGGTGGTATACTTGATAATAGAAATTATTCAAGAAGCTGGAACTCTTATTTTACGTTAAATGCTCAAAAACAATTTGGCAAATTTAACATTTCTGGAACATTGGGTAATGAGATAGTTGATAATTATGCACAGAATTTACAAGTTAGAAGTACTGGGCTTTCGATTAGAGGGTTTGATCATATAAGTAATGCAACTGTTTTAAATATTCCAGGAATTGCAACAAGTCAACAAAGAACAATAGGTGCATTTGGAGATTTAAATATTGAATATGATAGATGGTTATCATTAAACGTTAAAGCTCGTAACGACTGGTCTTCTTCTTTACCAATGGGTGCAAGATCAATTTTTTATCCTGCTGTTGCTTTAAGTGCTGTTATAACTGATGCTGTACCTTCATTAAAATCTAATGTACTTTCTTTTTGGAAAATGCGTGCAAACTATGGTGTAGTGGGTAGAGCTGCTCCAATTTATAATACTGATAATTATGCTGGTGTTGGTGGAGCTGCTGATGGATTTGGTCCAAATATCGCTTATCCATTTAACGGTTTGTCAGGATATACAATTAGTAATGCTGCTGGTAATGTAAAATTAAAACCAGAGTTTACCACTGAATGGGAAATTGGCACTGATATGAGACTATGGAACGATAGAATTAAATTAGAAGTGAATTACTACCAACGTAAATTAACTGAAGGTTTATTCTCAGTTCCAGCTTCTGCATCTTCTGGTGTAACATCAGTTTTCCAAAATGCTGGAGAAATAGAAACAAAAGGTTGGGAAGTTGCAATTGGAATTACTCCAATAAGATCTAAAAACTTTTCTTGGAATATCAATGCTAACTATACTCAATTTAGAAGTATTGTAACTAAATTAGCTCCTGGTGTTGGAGTAATCACATTAGCTGGATTTACAACTCCAAATATTCGTTTAATGGTTGGTCAAGATTATGGTGTAATGTTTGGTAATGCATATCAAAGACATGCAAATGGAAAGATGATTTTAAATACAACAACTGGTCTTCCAATACCTACATCTGGTGTAATTAAATTGGGTAATACTGTACCAATTTACACAATGGGTATTACTAATACCTTTACCTACAAGATGTTTACTTTAGATGTTTTATTTGATATTAGAAATGGTGGTGACATGTATAGTAGAAATTTAGCTGATTTACATAGAAATGGCGTTTCTATTGAATCTGCAGCTTTACCTAGATTTGATAAAGATAATATAACACCTTTAACAAACTATAAGTTTGATGGTGTAGATGCTACTGGTAACCCTGTGAATATTCCATTAAGAGCTGAACAATATTGGGGAAATCAAGGTAAATATGTAGCAGCTGAAGGGTTTATGGTAAATACTAGTTGGTTTAGAGTACGTGAGTTAAATTTAACAATGAGATTGCCGCAAAGTGTAGTTGATAAAACTCCATTTGGTGCAATAGAATTTGGAATATTTGGCAGAAACTTATTCTTATCTGCACCTGGTTATCCTCATCTTGATCCAGAGCAAAACGCTTTAGGTTCAAGCAATATACAAGGATTAGAGTTTAATGCAAACCCATCAACTAGAACTTTTGGTGCAAATCTTCGTTTAACTCTTTAACCTTTTCTTAACTCAATAAATATTTTAAAATGAAAAAATTATTATTATATGTTTCTGCAGGGTTATTACTAGGTAGTATAACCTCATGCCAGAAATATCTTGACATTAATCAAGATCCCGATAGAATTGTTGAAACTAAAGCACCAATGGATTTATTATTAACTAATGTACAAGTAAACATTGGTTTTGCTGGAGGAAGTGATTTATTTAGATATCCTGCATTGTTTATGCAGCATTTTACTGGTCAGGGAGTGGGTCCAATTACACAAACTCAAGATTATGATAAGTATTTAATTCAAAGTGCAGATGTAAATAACCTTTGGAGTGGTTTTAACGCTGTAACTCTTAATGATATTGAAATAATCATTAGACAAGCAACAGCAAATAACTCCCCTCATTTTCGTGGAGTAGCAAAGCTTTTAAAAGCTTATACGTACCAACATATGGTTGATGCATTTGGTAATGTTCCTTTTAGCGAATCTCAACAAACAAGTGCAAATACTTCACCTAAATATGATGATGGAGCAGCTATTTACACTTCTTTATTAACTATGATTGATGAGGGAATTGCTGATATTAAT
>JANPAT010000042.1:0-2458 GCA_031430075.1 Chitinophagaceae bacterium
TGAGTTTGGCGATTGGCTTTTGGTGGTTGCAGCTTACAATGGTGGAGCAGGCAGAGTTAAAGGAGCTATTAGAAAAAGTAGCAGTAGAGATTTTTGGAATTTGCAATATTATTTAGCTGAAGAAACTAGAACACATGTAAAAAAATTTATAGCAACACATTATTTATTTGAAGGTGATGGAGGAATAACCACACAATCTGCAGCAGAGAATAAAAGTCAATCACCAGTAAACAATTACTCTTTTAAAATAGATTCTGCAACCTTATCTCAGTTAGTTAAAATTGAAATTTCGGGTAGATATAAATCGAGTGTAATTTGTAATTTTTTGCAATTGCATTTACCAGAGTTTCAAATTATCAATTTTAATTTAGATAAAGAATTAGCAGCTGGAAAAAAATTTATTTTAAGAATTGCTACCGATAAAGCAGCCATTTTTTATGAGAAGAAAAACCAAATTTTGGAACAAAGTATTAAAGAAATTTTAAATGGTTATTAGCCTTCTAAAGCTTGTTCAATATCTGCAATGATATCTTCAATATTTTCTATTCCAACACTTAATCTAATTAATCCATCAGTAATTCCAAATTTAATTCTCTCTTCTTTAGGTACTGAAACATGTGTTGTACTTGCAGGATGAGAAATTAAAGTATCAACTGTTCCTAAAGACACAGCTCTTGTACACATTTGCAATTTATTCTGAAAGCTAATGCCAGCTTCTAATCCACCTTTTAATTCAAAACTTAAAACTGGTGCATGATTGCTCATTTGCTTAGATGCAATTTCAAAATCAGGGTGAGTTGTTAGGCCTGTATAATTTACTTTTTCAATAGCATGATGTTGTTGTAAATAATTGGCTAAAGTTTTAGCATTTTGGCAATGCCTTTCCATTCTTAATTCTAAGGTTTTAATTCCATTCATTAATAAAAATGCATCAAAGGGGTTGCTATTACCACCTAATAAAACATACCATTTCCAAACTTTTGTTTTCATTAACTCAATATCTTTTCCTAATAAAACACCCCCAATAGCTGTTCCATGTCCATTCAAATATTTTGTTGTAGAGTGAAAAACAAAATCAACACCAAACTTAAATGGTTGTTGTAAATAAGGCGTTGCAAAAGTGTTATCGCAACTAACTAATATATTTTTTGATTGAGCAATTTTTGTTATGGCTTCAATATCTACACACTGAATGGTAGGATTAGCAGGTGTTTCAAGATGAATAAGTTTGATGTTTTGATGGGTATTTACTGCTTTTTCTACTTCACTCAAAACTCTCATATCAACAATAATTACTTCAATTCCTGTTTCTGGCAAAACCTTATTTAATAGTTCATAAGTACCTCCATATAAAGAATAATGAGTTAAAATAGCATCTCCTGATTTAAGATTGCTTAAGAACATTGTTGTCATTGCAGCTTGTCCACTACTATGCAATAATGCTTTCAATTCAAGTGGTTCATTGTTTTCATTAGCTAATCCAAATGCTTCAAGTGCAGCAATTGTTTCTTCAACTGCTTTGCAAGTTGGGTTTGCCCAGCGTGAATAAATTTTATCTTTTTCTTTCCCTAGAAATCTACTCATTCCTTCTTCAGTAGAACCATAAGTAAAAGTTGAAGTTGCATAAATGGGTACTACATGTGCATCTTCAGAGTTTTTATGTTCACCAGCATGTAATGCTGTAGAGCTAAGGCCTTTAAACAATTTTTTTTTCATTTGATAAAGTTACAGGTCATTAATATTAAATTCAAGAAACAAATTTCATTCTTTATTTTTGTTTTAATTAAAACATTTTATGAATCGTCCAATAAGAGTGCTAGTTGCAAAAGTTGGTTTAGATGGGCACGATAGAGGTGCCAAAGTTATTGCAACTGCTTTACGAGATCATGGTATGGAAGTAATTTATACAGGGTTACGTCAAACCCCTGAAATGGTAGTAAACGCAGCTTTACAAGAAGATGTAGATGCTATTGGAATAAGCATTTTAAGTGGTGCACATATGACAGTTTTTCCAAAAATTATTAATTTAATGAAGGAAAGAAAAATGGATGATGTTTTATTAACTGGTGGGGGAATTATTCCTGAAGATGATATAAAAATTTTAAATGAAATGGGAGTGGGTAAATTATTTGCACCAGGAACAGCAACTACTGAAATAGCCTCACATATTAAAGAGTGGGTGAAAAAAAATAGAAAATTTTAATGAAATTGAATACCCCTCATAAAATTATTGTTTAGCTTAATTAGGATATTTTACCAATTAACACTTTGTCTATTTTAAATAACTAATACCATTAAATTTGTATGAATGGAGATTTCAAATCAAACGATTGATAAATTAGCTAATTTGGCTCAACTTCAGTTTTCTGAAAAAGAAAGAGCTGATATTAAAGTTGATTTAGAAAAAATGGTTGAATTTATTGAACAACTACAAAAAGTAGATACAACAAATGTTGAA
>JANPAT010000043.1:0-2094 GCA_031430075.1 Chitinophagaceae bacterium
ATACTTTTATTTTCGGCTGCATTACGAATGGCAATGGCAAATAAATCTGAAACTGAAACTGTTTTTATTTTTTTAGATTGCTGTTTTAAAGGAATAGTATCGCAAACAACAAGTTCTTCTAATACACTATTTTCAATATTCTCGTATGCTTTACCACTTAAAACTGGGTGAGTGCAAAATGCTCTAACACTTGTAGCCCCTTTTTCTAAAAGCAAGGCTGCACTTTTTGCCAATGTGCCACCTGTGTCACAAATATCATCTATCAAAACTACATCTTGTCCTTCTACATCACCAATAACCACCATACTTGAAATTTCGTTAGCACGTTTTCTATGTTTATCGCAAATTACCATTGGTGCATTAAAATAACTTGCAAATTCTCTAACCCTATTTGAGCTACCCACATCTGGAGCTGCAAAACATAAATTTTTAAGTTTTAAGCTTTCTATGTAAGGAATAAAAATGGCCGAACTATCTAAATGATCCACTGGTACTTCAAAAAATGCTTGAATCTGAGGTGCGTGTAAATCCATTGTAATTACTCTGTTTGCTCCAGCAGCTTCAAGTAAACTGCAAATTAATCTACTACCAATGGCTACACGAGGTTTATCTTTTCTATCTTGCCTTGCATAACCATAGTAAGGAATAACTGCTACTATTTTGTGTGCACTTGCTCTTTTAGCAGCATCAATCATTAATAGCAACTCCATTAAATTTTCTGAAGGTGAGTAAGTGCTTTGTACTAAAAAAACATAATCGCCTCGAATGCTTTCTAAAAAAACTGGCTGCATTTCTCCATCGCTAAATTTTTGAACATTAACTTTTCCAAGTTTTGCTCCAAAGCTTTTGGATATTTTTTCTGCTAATTGTTGTGAGCCAGTTCCTGCAAATATTTTAACGGAAGGTGTCATAGTTGAATATTAAAGCAAAGATAGGATTCATGATTTAAAGCTAATAAATCAAATTCATTTACCCTTTTTCAAAATTATTCCTTGTAAAATGAGAAATTCAATAAAATTCAACCCCTTATTTTTGTTTAACCATATAATAATTTATGATGTTACCAAAGGGAAAGCTTATTGCAATTGGTGGGGCAGAAGATAAAGGCACTGATTTAGAAAAAGGTGAAATTTTTAGAAATAATTTAAACTTTTTTGAACTTGGAATTTTAAATAAAATCACAAAAGAAGCTGGTGGTGTTTATGCAAAAATTGAAATCATCACAACTGCATCTACAATACCTTATGAAGTAGGTGAAAATTATTTAGATGCATTTTCTAAAATTGGTTGTAACAATATTGGTGTAATGCATATTAGAAATAGAGATGATGCAACTAACGAAAATTATTTAAAAAGATTGAAAATATGTGATGTTGTAATGTTTAGTGGTGGAAACCAATTACGTTTAACTGCAATTTATGGTGGTACAGAATTTTTAAAAACTATTAAAGAAAGATATCATAGCGAAAACAAATTTATAGTTGCAGGAACAAGTGCTGGTGCAATGGCTATGAGCAATACTATGATTTATGAAGGCAATGCAACAAAAGCACATTTAAAAGGTGAAGTAAAAATTACTACTGGTTTAGGGTTTATGGACAATGTGATTTTTGATAGTCATTTTGAAAAACGTGGTAGATTTGGAAGATTAGCCCAAGCAGTTGCTGCAAACCCTGGCTGTATTGGCATTGGGTTAGGAGAAGATACTGGCATGATGATTACAGAAGGAAATAAAATGGAAGCGATTGGCAGTGGATTGGTAATGATTATTGATGGACACGAAATTAAACACAGCAATATTGCTGATATACCCGATGGTAACCCCATTAGTGTAGAAAATATTAAAGTACATTTTTGCGAAAAAGGCAATGGCTACTTAGTAAACGAAAGAACTTTTTTATTGGAAGCAAGTGAAGGCTCTTTAGTTCAGCATCAAGTTGAAGTAGAATAAAAATTCTACAATGAAAAATCAGTTTACAATTTTTGAAGCATCTTTTTTAACTAAACTCTCAACGATTGATGTAGCTTCAATTTCTGAAGATAAAAGAGTAACTGATTATCTTAAATATCTTTTACAACATAAAAAATATTTTC
>JANPAT010000044.1:0-31708 GCA_031430075.1 Chitinophagaceae bacterium
TTCAGACCCTTTAGACCCCATAGTTAAATTTGAAATTAAAAGTGCTGTTACTGGTGTGGTGTTGGGATTGTATACCACCAATACAATTAATAGATATACAAATTTTACATGGGAGCAATTGGGGTTTAATATTGTTTTACCTATTGGAGAATCTTCTGTAATTCTTACCATTTATAATAATCAAGCTGGTGGACTGGGGAATGATTTAATTTTAGATGATATTGAATTTTCAATCTGTGGTGCAGATATTTCACCATCAACAAGTGGTACTTATTTAAACAACAATTCTAGTTGTGTTGGAAATTCTATAACATTTAATGCTGGCATTGTTAATCAATATTATGCTAACCCTGTAATGCAGTGGCAAAGCAGCGTTGATAGTACTTCTTGGTTTAATATTGTTGGGGCAAATCAATCAACTTATACTATTAATAATTGTACTGCTAATGATTCAAAATGGTATAGATTTTTAATGTCAGAACCGAACAATATTAATTCGGCAAATTGCAGAACAACATCTTCAGCAATTCGTTTAAATGTGTTTAATAAAAAGCCTGTGGTATTACAACACAAACCAAAGTATTGTGTTGGCGATTCTGTTCAAATAAAAAATTCAACTTCTGCTTTACAATATAATTGGAAGGGGCCAAATGGATTTGCATCAACAGATAGTGTGGTAATTTTGAATAACGTTTCAACAAATCAACAAGGGTATTATTCATTACAAACAATTACAGATGGTGGTTGTATTAATAGAGACTCTTCATTAATTAATATAAAAGCCAATCAACTTACACTTACAATACCAGATAGTTTATTATTATGTAACACCGCATCTGCCTCTTTAACTGCTAACAATACTTTTATTACAAAATGGCTTTGGAGTAATGGAGATACAACTCAACAAATTAATGTAAACACAAAAGGAAAATATTGGGTTAAGGTTTGGGATGATGTTTGTACTAATAGCGACACTACAATTGTTATTACAAGCAGAACGCCAATTGTAAATTTAGGAAGCAATCAAACCATTTGTTTTAGTGAAGTTTTACAACTTAATGCTTGGGATAGCGAAGCCACATCATATTTATGGAGCACAGGTTCTATAGATTCTGCAATTAATATTTCTGCTTCTGGAAATTATGCTGTTACTGTAAGCAACAAATGTGGAAGTGCAATTGATGATGTTAATATTACTGTTGAGCCCTGTGCCAATCAGGTTTTTGTGCCTACTGCTTTTACTCCAAACAATGATTTTAAGAATGATGTTTTAAAGGCTAGGGCTTATTTTCCTATTACAGAATTTATTTTTAGAATTTATAACAGACTTGGGCAAATGATTTTTTTATCTACAGATATTACTAAGGGTTGGAATGGCGAAATCAACAATAAAAAAGCATCTACAGGTGTTTATATTTGGGAGTTAAGTTATAAAAAAAATGGAGAATTGTTTCTACAAAATGGCACTACCGTTTTAATGCAATAATCTTAACAGAATTTACATTTAATCTTACTTCAATAAATCGTTACTTTGTTTTTATGTCAATAGAAGTTATTGGTTTAACCAAAATTTATGGTGAGCAAAAAGTATTAAACAATATTTCTTTTTCTGTGAAGAAAGGAGAAATTATTGGTTTTTTGGGGCCCAATGGTGCAGGAAAAAGCACCACAATGAAAATTCTTACAGGCTTTATTCAACAAGATAGTGGGTTAGCCAAAGTTTGTGATATGGATACCAAAACAAATAGCATTAATACCAGAAAAAAAATTGGTTATTTACCAGAGTCAAATCCTTTGTATCATGATATGTATGTTAAAGAATACTTGAGTTTTGTTGCAGGTGTACATGAAATTAATCAAGCACAAACAGCCATTACAAATATGATTGAATTGGTGGGGTTACAAGTTGAACAAAATAAAAAAATTGGTCAATTATCAAAAGGGTATAAACAACGTGTAGGACTTGCTGCTACTTTAATACATCAACCAGAAGTGTTGATTTTAGATGAGCCAACAAGTGGTTTAGACCCTAATCAAATTATTGAAATTAGAAATGTAATTAAAGAGCAAGGAAAGAATAAAACAGTTCTTTTTTCTTCTCATATTTTACAAGAAGTACAAGCTATTTGTGATAGAGTAATTATTATAAACAAAGGAGAAATTGTTGCCGATGATTTATTAAATAATTTACAAACTGATGGAAAAAGTTTAGAAAATATTTTTAGAGAACTTACAATTGGTTCAACTACTTAATATTATTTTCCTTTGCCAGAAACAATGATTCGTAAAGTATGAAACATGATTTTAAAATCAAGAAAAATTGAAGCGTTTTCGATATAGATTAAATCGTACTGCATGCGTTCTATCATTTGTTCAACTGTTTCTGCATAACCAAATTGCACCATTCCCCAACTCGTTAATCCGGGTTTTACTTTAAACAAATAATTATAGTAAGGGGTGGTTTCAATAATTTTATCAATATAATATTTTCGTTCTGGTCTTGGTCCAACTAGGCTCATATTACCAATCAAAATATTCCAGAGTTGAGGCAGCTCATCCAATCGCCATTTTCTCATGCTCTTTCCCCAAGCTGTAATTCTAGAATCTGCATCACTGCTCAGTTGTGGGCCATTGGTTTCTGCACCATCTATCATGCTTCTAAACTTATAAATGATAAAGGGTCGACCTTTAAATCCTATTCTTTCTTGACTATAAAAAATTGGACCCTTTGATGATAATTTTGTTCTTATAGCAATATAAATAAGCAAAGGAAATAAAAGAATAGTAGAACAAAAGGCAAATAAAACATCGATTAAGCGTTTAATATTATGTTGCCATAATTGTAAAGGGCTTGTATCTAATTCAATCAGTGTAGCACCAAAAACATTTGAAGTTCTTACCGAGCCAGATAAAATGTCTAATACATCGGGAACAAGTTTTATTTCTACATCTTTTAAAGAAAGTAAATTAATAATTTCTTCTGTGGTGCTTTTGTGAGATTTGTCTAATGCAATAATTACATTAGATACTTTATTGTCATCAATAACTTGAATTAAATTATGTATATCTCCCAATAATGGCAAGTGTTTGGTAAGTCCGTTTTTATTATTTTCGAAATTGATGAAGCCAATTAATTTATAACCAAGATAGTCGAAGTTTTTTTGAAGTTGTTTATAGGTGTTAATGGCTTGTTTGTTGTTTCCTATAATAATGGTATTAAAAATTACATCGCCTCGAATGATGTCTTTTTTGGCTTTCACTAAAATCATCCACCTTAATAAAAAAACAAAAAAAGTTTGTAAAAAAATAAGATTAAGTAAAATGTAATAATGAGTAATGCCACCAATTATTTTGCCAGTAAACAAGAAAATAAAATAAATTCCTAAACAGCCCAAACACGAACAAATAAATGTATTGGTAAATTCGTTTAATCGAGATTTTTTATAAATGGGTAATCCATAAGCACCAAATAAAAGATATGATAATAACCAAGAAATAGGAATAATTGTAAATGCTGTTTTAATTAGCCAAGCATTATCGGCTTTATCAAAAAAAAACTTTCCAAAAACAATCCATGCTATTACAGATGCACAATAATCTGCAATTACATACCACGATATATTAATGGGTTTTTGCATTAAAAAATTACAACAAGGCTTTTACATTGCCCATTTTAGCTAAAATTTGATGAGCCACTTCCATTGCAGCATATCCATCTTCTTCATTAACTATTGGTCTGGTATTATTTTTTATAGATGCAATAAAACTTTCTAATTCTAACCTAATTGCATTGCCTTCTTTTACAATTGGATTAGCAACCGCAATTTCTTTTTTACCTCCATCAGGATTTTCAACATCGAATGTAAAAACATCCTTATCGTTAGGTTGTTTAATTTTAATAACCTCTGCTTTTTTATCAAGAAAATCAACTCCTATATAAGAGTCTTTTTGAAACAATCGCATCTTACGCATTTTCTTCATACTAATTCTGCTGCTGGTAAGATTTGCTACACAGCCATTATTAAACTCAATTCTAACGTTTGCAATATCGGGTGTGTCTGTTAAAACTGCAACTCCACTTGCACTAATATTTTTTACAGATGATTTTACCATGCTTAAAATAATATCTAAATCGTGTATCATTAAATCTAGAATAACACTTACCTCTGTACCTCTAGGATTAAATTGTGCTAAACGATGCACCTCAATAAACATAGGGTTTAGATGATGTTGTTGTATGGCTAAATATGCAGGATTAAACCTTTCAACATGGCCAACTTGTAATTTTGTTCCAGCTTCTTTAACCATAGCAACCAAATCTTTCGCCTCATTCATAGTAAATGCTAAAGGCTTTTCAACAAAAACATGTTTACCTTTTCGAATGGCTTGCATACATAAATTATAATGTTCGTTTGTGGGCACAACAATATCAACAATATCACAAGCATCCATTAATTTTTCTTCGTCATTAAACCTTTTAATGCCATAATCGGCAACTACTTGTTTTGCTGTTTCATTATGAGGATCAAAAAATCCAACAATTTTTACACCCTCAATTTCTTTCCAATTGTTTAAATGAAATTTACCCAAATGACCAACGCCAAAAACACCCACTTTTAACATAATTGAAATTTTATTGTAGCAAATATAAATGTTAGCAAACGCTTCGTTTGTTTTTTTGATAACATTAAACAGGATAAGAGATAAATTAAAAAAGCCCCACCGATTGGTGAGGCTTAAATTTATATTTTTAATTTATGCTTCTACAGCACCTTCTAAAAGAATCGTTGTTTTGTTATTCATCACTTCTACAAACCCTCCTTGAATTTTAAAATTTTCGGATTGTGATTTTGTTTTTAAAATTTTCAGATTTCCTTTTCCTAATGCACTTACTAATGGAGCGTGTTTATCTAAAACTTCAAACAAACCACTAATGCCTGGTAATTGAACACCATAAACCTCACCATCGAATAATTTCTTTTCTGGAGTTAAAATTTCTAAAATCATTTTCTTGTATTTAGATATTAGTATTTAGATATTAGACGATACACTGAATTTGTTTATTAAAGTAATTGTCATATTTGAAACTTCTACAATCAACTTAAATATTTCGTCTAATTCACTTTTCGATAAAAAAGATAATCTAATACTGATTAATAATTCTGTTTCTAATTCGTTGCAAGAACCTAAAGCAATTTCTAAGAAACGTTTAAACTCTTTGTCTGTCCCTCGTCAACTTCCTTCTGCAATATTTGATGAGATGGAAACTGAACATCTTTTTATTTGCGAAACAATGCCATACTTTTCATCATTTGGAAAACGAGAACAAATTTTATAAATCATCTCAACCAAATCCATAGACTTCTGCCACACTTTTAATTCTTTAAAATTGTGATGAGCCATTTTTTTGAGTATTTAGAGAGAAAAATTTAGGACAAGATATTAGACAGAAAAATTATTGAAATAAAAAGTAAATAATAAGTCTAAATACTAATATCTAACATCTAAATACTTGCTCTCTAAGCCATTAATTTCTTACCTTTTTCAATTGCGTCTTCTAATGTACCAACTAGGTTAAATGCTGCTTCAGGATACTCATCTACTTCACCATCCATAATTGAATTAAAGCCTCTAATAGTATCTTCAATGCTAACAAACACACCTTTTAAACCAGTAAATTGTTCTGCAACATGGAAGGGTTGAGATAAGAAACGTTGAACTTTTCTTGCACGAAATACAGTCATTTTATCTTCATCACTTAACTCATCCATACCTAAAATTGCAATAATATCTTGCAACTCTTTATAACGTTGTAATATTAATTTAACTCTGTTTGCACAATCGTAATGAGCATCTCCAACAATGGCTGCTGTTAAAATTCTTGAAGTAGAATCTAATGGATCTACTGCAGGATAAATTCCTAAATCGGCAATTTTTCTACTTAATACTGTTGTAGCATCTAAGTGAGCAAATGTTGTTGCAGGTGCGGGATCTGTTAAATCTTCTGCAGGTACATAAACTGCTTGTACAGATGTGATAGATCCGTTTTTGGTTGATGTAATACGCTCTTGCATTAATCCCATTTCAGATGCAAGTGTAGGTTGATAACCCACAGCAGATGGCATACGACCTAATAAAGCCGAAACCTCAGAACCTGCTTGAGTAAAACGGAAAATATTATCTACAAAGAATAAAATATCTTTTCCTTTTCCTGTACCATCTCCATCTCTAAAATATTCAGCAATAGTTAAACCAGATAAGGCCACACGAGCACGTGCACCTGGAGGTTCGTTCATTTGTCCAAATACGAAAGTTGCTTTACTATCTTTCAAGCCTTCCATATCAACTTTGCTTAAATCCCATCCACCTTCTTCCATACTATGTTTAAAAGCATCGCCATATTTCATAATGCCAGCTTCAATCATTTCACGTAATAAATCGTTTCCTTCACGAGTTCTTTCTCCCACACCAGCAAATACTGATAACCCACCATGACCTTTAGCAATATTATTAATCAACTCTTGAATTAAAACTGTTTTTCCAACTCCTGCACCACCAAACAAACCAATTTTACCGCCTTTTGCATAAGGCTCAATAAGGTCAATTACTTTAATGCCTGTTAATAATATTTCAGAGGCTGTACTTAGGTTTTCGAACAATGGTGGTTTATTGTGAATGGGGCGACCATTTGATTTATCAATTTGTGGTAAGCCATCAATTGCATCTCCAGTTACATTAAATAAACGACCATTAATACCTTCGCCAACAGGCATTGCAATTGGTTTTCCGGTATCTACAACAGCCATTCCTCTTGTTAATCCTTCGGTACCATCCATTGCAATAGTACGTACACTATCTTCTCCTAAATGTTGTTGAACTTCTAAAACCAACACGTCGCCATTTGGCTTTTTTAATTCTAATGAATTGTAAATTTCTGGCAATGCACTATCAAAATGCACGTCAACTACCGCACCAATAATTTGTTTTACTTTACCTACAGAAGCCATATTATAAATAGATTTTGTTTTTTCGGCTGCAAAAGTAAGGATTAGTGGCTAAATAATAGAAACGAAATCTTATACCGAATAAAACAGATTAAAATATAATTAGAGAAAAACTTAGTTTTATTTCATCTTAAATGTATATTGCGACTTCATACTCATTTTAAAATTTAAACAAACATTATGAAAAAAATAATTTTACTCTTTTTTTGTGGATTATTTCTAACAAACTACTCCTCTTTTTCGCAGCTTGTAACAATAGCAAATAATCCTGGAACTTCTGGAAATGCTGTAATTGGGGGCAGCACTTATCATGTTCAAGAAAATATTTATACTGTTGCAGAAATTGGAGCTGGTAATTTTGAAACTATGGGCACTGCAATGACTAGAATTGCTTTTAACCTCAATACGTTTACTGGTGTTTTTCCATTTAGCATTACCAACTATGAGATTTACATGAAAAATGCCGGAACAACCTCAACTTATGCTGCTGCAGGTACTTACAGTTTGACAGGGTACACACAAGTTTTTAATGGCACTATAACCTTTAACGGGGTGGGGTGGAATTCTGTGGATTTAACAACACCTTTTGTAAGAACCGCTGGACAGAATTTAAGTTTATTATTAATTAGAAATAATGGGGCGGCTTTTACCGGTACTAACTTTTATACTGCTAATGGTAACGACCAAGGTAGTGCATTGCTAACAAGTATTCGTTATAATGGAACTGTAGCACCTGTTCCTAATTCTACAAGTTTAGCTACAACTGCTTTTAGAGTTTCTGTACAGCTTTCGCGTCCATTAGCCAATGATGCTAGCGTTGTAGCTTATGTATTAGGCAAGATTCCACAAAACTTGGCACATTCTGTTACAGCATTAGTAACCAACTTGGGTACAACAGCAAAAACTAATTTAGCTGTAACATTAAACATTACAGGAGCAAATCCTTTTACTAATATTCAAACAATACCAAGTTTGGCTTCTGGGGCATCTACCACTGTTACTTTTGCCCCAATGGCAACCGGAACCATTGGTATAAATACTGTTACTGTTTCTGTGCCTACAGATGATGACAATGCAAACAATACAAAAATATTAGGCAATCAAGTTACAGCCGCAACTTACAGTACTGCTTATGATACTGTAACAACATTGGGTGTAGGAAGTAATACTGCCCCTTTAGATCTGGCTATAATATTTAGATGTCCTGTTGCTACTGGTTTAACCTCTATTAAAACAAATTTTAGTAGTTCTGGTCAACCTTATGTAATTAAAATTTATAGTGTAAATACAGATACGCCACAAAACCTGCTTTATACTTCACCAACATTAACTACAGCAGCCGGACCAAATACAGTTACTCTTTCGCCAACCGTTGGAATAACGGGTGATTTTGCTGTTTCAATAAATCAAACTGGTATAACAAACATGGGTTGTTCTTATGAATCTGAAACACCACAAAGATTAAAGACCTTTTATGCAAAGTCTCCTGCTGGTACTAATACCTGGGGTCCATTAGGTGCTCCATTTAAAATTATGGTTGATGCAACGCTGGCTTCTGGTTTGGTTCCAGTTAACTTAACCACATTTACTGGTGTTAAAGAAGGTGGTAAAAATATCTTGAATTGGTCTACTGCAAATGAAACTAACAACAAAGCATTTGAATTACAACGCAGCTCTAATGGAGAAAAATTTAGTTCTATTGCAACCATTAATTCAAAAGCAGAAAATGGTAATAGCTCTTCAACGCTTTATTATTCTTACAACGATGAAAAACCTTTAGCTGGAACAAACTATTATCGTTTACGTCAAATAGATAAAGATGGTAAAGAGTCTTATTCTTCGATTGTTGCATTAAAATCTATTTCAATAACTAAAGCAGAAATTACAAGAGTATATCCTAACCCTGTTTCTGAACAATTGAATATTGTTCTTAATACACCTATTAGTGAAAAAGTAAATATTAGAATTACTGATTTGGTTGGAAAAACCATTGCTGAAAAAATGTTACAAACTAATCAAGGGGATAATAACATTCAATTCAATACTTCTAATTTATCGAGAGGAACTTATTTAATAAAAATATTCTCATTGAACGAAAGTGAAATGAGCATTCAAAAATTCATTAAACAATAATTCAAAAAAGTTTTTAACTTTAAACCACCTCTTCTCGAGGTGGTTTTTTTATTAAAAATATTTTTTATGAAAACAGACAAACTCATCGACAATTACATTGAAAAGGTGCAACCTTTTGCAAAACCTATACTCAGTCATTTGAGAAAATTAATTCACGAAACCTGCCCCGACGTTGAAGAAAATATAAAATGGGGAATGCCGAGTTTTGAATATAAAGGTTTGATGTGTGGTTTTGCTGCTTTTAAACAACATTGCACTTTTGGTTTTTGGAAAGCCTCATTGATGAATGATCCTACACTCATATTAAATGCAAAAAGCGAAACGGCAATGGGTCATTTGGGCAGAATTACTTCTTTAAAAGATTTACCATCCGACAAAAAAATTATTGGGCACATAAAAGAGGCTATGAAATTAAATAATGAAGGAATAAAAGTTGTAAAAGCGAAACCTACTACTAATGAAGAACTTATTGTTCCTGATAAAATTTTAAAAGCAATTAAAAAAAATAATACTGCTTACAAAACTTTTGAAGCTTTTAGTGCAAGCAATAAAAAAGAATATATTTATTGGATAACAGAAGCTAAAACCGAAGCAACAAAAGAAAAAAGATTAGCCCAAGCAATTGAATGGATGGCAGAAGGCAAACCTAGAAATTGGAAGTATATGAAGAAGTATTAATCATTCAATTACTGTTTATTAATTTCAACTATCATAGCTACGGCACCCAAATCTCCTGTGTTTGTTTCAAAGCCAAACGTTCCCTTATTGTCATAAAATCTTACACTATTAATTGTATTTCTTTTTATAGCAACATTTATAGCATTTTCAAATCCTATTCCTTTATTTGAATTAATCATTGTATTAATTTCAAAAACATCAAGTGGCTGATTGCTGGTTACTATAGCCATTACGTCTTTATTTCCAACTTCATCTGCTTGCAAGCTTTTTCCTCTGGGAAATAAACGATATCCTGTTATACCACAATAAGGAGAAAACATGGTTTTATTGGGATCGCTTTTGCTTGGATATGGAAATAAAATATAGCTTGACCCATCAGTTTCCTTTCCAAATACATAAACATAACATGGGCTATTATTTTTTACTTCTACTTTAAACTTGCTTAGTTTATTAATAGAGGTTTCGTTTTCGAAAATATTTTGTGTGTTATATTTAAGTGGAATATATTGTTTTTGTTCGTTCACTAAACCAATTTCACAAGATAAATTTTTTACTACTGCATTACCCACTTTTTGCATTGGATTTAAGCCATATGCTTCTCGAACAAAGTGTTTAAAATCTTTATACAACACCCAAGCAACCCCATTATTGCCCCAATCTTGGCCCCAGCTATTCATAATTTGAAATGCTCCACCTTCTTTTCTATCATCATATCCTATAACACACATGGCGTGGCCTCCAAAACCCATAATATTATAATCTTCATCTGCAGGATGCCAAACTTCTTGTCCTTGCATACCTTGCATAAACGAGCCACCAACCATCATACCAAAAACAACTGGTACATCTTTCGATAAATGTTCTTTTATAGCATGAATATTAATTTCTTTGGTGCTTTCATCTTCGCTTAGTCTTGTGAAGCCGAGCATTTTGTATTTTTCAGCAGCATTAATTAAACTTCCATTGGGCTGAGTAGTACAATCCTGATCGTTGTATGGAAAAGCATTAAATGGAACGGCACCAACCTTTGTTAAGTTTTCCATTGCCCTAATAATATAACTACCCTGACAACCATCTAGCCCAATTTGATTATACATGAAAGATGGGCTAAATGCTGCGTTATTTGGATTATCTCCTGTTGATGCAGACTCTAAAATACTTCTTGCTGCATATGCACTGCTCCAAGCCACACAACTTCCTTGTTGGCCTTGGTTTTTTCTGTCTGGTGCAAATTGCAATAAAGAAATCATTTCGGGTAAATTGTTTTTTGATTCATCTAACCCTTCATACACAGCTGCTTTTTGATATTCTTTAGGATCGAGAATGCCGCCTGTTGAAAACTGAGTAAGATTTCCCATGCCACTGCAGCCACCTTTAAAAAACATAATTCCGCCAATTACAGCCACAAGAAGCAATAAGATGGGTTTTTTAATTAAAAGGCCAATTATCATAGGCAGAAACTGAAACAATCCACCACCTCCTCCTCCAGGATTTCTTCCACCTCCTCCTGTGTTTTCGTTTTCATTGCTGTAATTATCGTTTGGGTCGTCGACCATTCTTATTGGCATATAAAAAAGTATATGTTAGTTAATTTGATTAATTTCTTTTAAAACATTTTGAATTCTATCATCAATATTTTTAAAAGAGCTATAGCCTTTTGCTATTAAATAAAATTTTGATTCATTTGCTTGAATAAATAACATAGGAAATCCGGAGACTTTTAATTGTTTACACAAAGAAAATTCGTAATGTGCTTTGTCTCTATACAAATCGCTTTTAAGCTTTTCATAAAATAAATTTTCATCAATTTTATAGTTCGCCAAAAGGTGTTTATATGATTCATTATCGGTTAAATCTCTCCCTTCAAAATTAAGAGCATAAAGCAAGTCGCTTGCAAAAGCTACTTGTTGTTCTGGATATATTTCTTTAAATATACACAAAGCAATAGCTGCTTTTTCGCTGTTAGGAAACCAATCGCTTTTATCTGGATTGTTTATATGCCATAAATAATCTTCGCCAAATTTTATTCCTGTAAGTTCTTCAACTTTTCGTGATGCACTTTTAATATAGCTTGCTGTATTGGCTATGGGTACTGGGTTTTCTGGTAAAACCATTCCTCCGCTTAATACTTCAAAATAAACTTGTGTTTTATATTTTTTAAATACTTTTTGTATGATATTACTAAAACCATAACACCAACCACAATATGCATCATAACAATAAATTAGTGTTACACTCATCTTTCTTTTTATTAGCAAAGAAAAGATGATACAAAATATAAAAAAATTAATTACAAACTTTATCTGCACAACAACTACTAGCAAAAGCTTCTGGTTTTGCTTTAAATGCAAAACCCATTCCTAAAATATAGCCCATGGCTTCTTTTAGTGCATCGTTGCTTTTAAAATGTGGGTTGGTATTTATATCGGCATGTACTTCCATTTCTACATTGTGTTCAATAAATAAATCACAAAGCTCGTAAGCAATTTCAATGCTTTTAGCCACTTCTACCAACATTCTTTCTTTAATGTGATATTTGTGTTTTGTTTTTTCGTTGTGGATGAACATAAAGCCCCCATTGTGTTCGCGTAAAAAAACAATAACCGTTGCAAACTCTGTATCTGCACCTTTAACTTGACTATCGGTGCCTATACAAACTTTAAGCTTAATTCCTTTTTCTGTTTCTTGAGTAATTGTTTTTGCTACTGCTTCTTTAATCGGAAGATTTATTGCTTCGCCATTAAATTTTCTCCAATACATAATAAAGTTTTTTAAAGTTATCGAAAAAATATCGATGATAAAAAATTCTTATTATACACAGTTCATGAAAAAAGCCAAAGTTGGTTTTTGCTAAGCCAAAATAAATTTAAGTTTATAAATTTTATCGTCGGTTAAAATAGCAACTTGTGTTGTTGTGGGTTGTGGCGATTTTTTTAATGGGGCTTTTGGTTTTTTTATTTCTTTTTTTTGTTGATCATCTTCAATATTGCTGTTTTCTTTTTCTTCTCTATCCATTTCTAATAAGTTGTTTAATGAATCTTTTTTGCTTTTTTCTTCAAGCTTTTTATCGATTTCAATTTGCATTAATTTAGGAATGAGTTTTGTTTTTGTAATTCTATCTGCCAAATCATTTCTTATTTTTCCACTAATGCTATCGTTCAAATATTTTTCTATCATCAAACTTGCAATTGGTGCTGCAGATTGTGAACCAAACCCGGCATTTTCACACATTACAGCAATGGCTATTCGTGGATTTTCTCTTGGGGCAAATGCACCAAAAAAAGCATGATCTTTTTGTTTTTCTCCTCTATAATAATTTTCTACTGTTCCTGTTTTACCACAAACAGTAATTCCTGGAACACGAACAGCAGCACCTGTTCCATATTCCATTACACCTTGCATACCATCGTGAACAATATTAAAAACTGTATCGGGAATGTCGAGTGTATAATTTTTAATTTTATAGGGTTTAAGGTCATTGTAAACATCTCCACCTTCAACAGAATCTATTAGGTGTGGAGTATAATACCAGCCCTTATTTGAGATGATTGCCATTACATTTGAAAGCTGCATTAATGTTGTGCCAACTTCTCCTTGACCAATTGAGTTTGAAATAATATTACAAGAGTTCCATTTGTTGCCATGCATTTTTCTATAAAACGCTGATGTTGGGATGTTGCCAGAATTTTCAGATGGCAAATCCACACCCAGCTTGTGCCCTAGACCAAATGAATAAGCATGACGATTGAAATTTTCGAGTGCACTATCTGTGTTTGGAAATTTATTTTGATCTAATATTTTTTTATAAACTGTTGCAAAAAATGCATTATCGCTATGAGCAATAGCTGTTTTAATATTAAAGGTTCCAATATCCAAACACTTTGGTTTTCCGTTGCCACAACCATAAAAAGCACCACTACAATGCATAGAATATCTTTCATCAATCACGCCTTCGGAAAGCCCAATAACGCCCACTACTGTTTTAAATGTTGAGCCTGGTGAATAACGATTAAAAATTGGTCGATTCATTAATGGTTTACGTGGGTCAACAAATAATCTACTAAAATGTTTTCTTCTATCTGGGCCTGTTAGGAAATTTGGGTCGAATGTTGGTGCACTCACCATACATAAAATTCCACCTGTTCTTGGATCAATTGCTATAATGCCTCCTACTTTATCGGTCATTAATTTCTCGCCCAATTTTTGTAGTTCTATATCAAGTGAGCTGTATAAATTTTTTCCTGCAATTGCTACTGTATCAAAAACTCCATTTTCATAAGAGCCCATGTTTCTACTGAGCTTATCTTTTATTAATCTTTTAACTCCTCTTTGACCCATTAAAATTTTTTCGTATTTCCTTTCTAAGCCAGTCATACCAGCATAATCGCCCATTTCATAGCCTTCATCGTTATGTCTTCTTAAAAATCCAGTATCCACTTCTGCAATGTATCCTAATATGTTTCCTGCTGAATTGTATGGATAGCTTCTTACCGATCTTTCGCTTAAAATAAATCCAGGAAAACGATACATGTTTTCAGAAAGTCGACCATATTTTTCTGGTGTTAATAAGGGTTCAAAAATTCCTGGTTTAACCCTGCTTCCTGTTTTATTTAAAACCTTGATGATTCTTTTTTTATACTCGGCTAAATCTATTTTCATTAATTCACAAAAAGCTAAAGTATCCATCCCTTTTGTTTCTGATGGAGTGATGATCAAATCGTACATGATTACATTTTCGAGTAGGCTTTTTTTATTTCTATCAAAAATAATTCCCCTGTTGGGATAAATTGTTTTTCGAAGATTGGCATTATCATCTGCTGCTCTACGATATTTAGTAGATATGATTTGAAGGTTGATTAACTGTAAAGCAATCACAGCAAATACCACAACAAAAATAGTTTGAACTATTCTGCTACGATTTTGATTGAATACAGGCATAAACTATTTACGATTTTTTGATTTTAGATTTACGATTTGTAAACCAAAAATAAGTAATGTTGGAACCACGAAATTAGATGGTTGTTGAATATTGAACATAGATTATTTAAAAAAATTCTATGTCATTATTTTTTAAATGTTGCTTTAAAATAAAGTAAAATAGCACTTAGAATTAAAATAATTCCATTGGCAATAATTACTGGCAAAAGATTTTTTTCGAAACCATAAACTAACCAAACAATTACACTTGTAAAAACAATGAGTAACATGGTAAGGTTTAAATCTTTTACACTTTTGCTTTTATATGCTTGTAAAACCTGAGGAATAAATGTTATTGAACTTAGAAAGGCACCGAATAATCCAAGATAGTCTACCCAATTAAAATTTGCAAAATCCATTTTTATAATTTAGGAATATAAACAGATGCTTGTGCTGATGATGAACACCCAGAATTAGATGTTACTGTCATTTTCACTGGATAATTTTTATCAACTGAACCTCTGATATAAGTTTTATTAATACTGGCAAATATACCGTTGTGTGAGGTACTATCTCCAAATTCCCAGTTCCAATTAACATTAGCATAACCACCAGCTATGTTTGATGTATTGTTAAAATTATAAGTAAGCCCATTTGGTGTAGAGCCAATAAATTGAATATAAAATGATGCATTTGGAGTAGCATCTTGACCAAAAGTTTTTACTGGTTGACCAACTTTATAAATATCTCTTCCGTTATGAACTATGGTTAGAATTACATTGTAAGAGTTTCCATTAACATACCCTTTGGTTACTGGGTTTCCATAAGTTATTCCCGAGCCTTCTCCAAAATCCCAAGTATAAACTGCTCCTGCAGGCACATTGGTTGTTGGACCAGTAAAGGTGAACAGCTCTTTACTGGGTAAACAATGACTGGTTGATACTGCAGAAAATCCTCCTTTTATATCATAAGCTGCAGGAACTACAACATTAATTGTTTTAGTGTCGCTGCAACTAGCATCGCTGGTTACCTTTAGTTTAACTACTTTGGTTTGGTCTGTAGGTAATTGAGCAAATGTTTTGGTATATTTTATTCCTGTTCCTGTTGTGCTATCGCCAAAATCCCAAGCATATAACATTGAACCCTTTGCTATATAACTATTACTTTGAAAATCAAACGTGGCTTGTGTTCCAACTTGATTGGTGAGATTATATGAAAATGATGCAACTGGTGAAACATCTTGTCCAAAAGCTTTTACTGACATGCTTTGTTGGCCCACAATTGCTCCATCTTTTTTTACTTTTACTAAAACTGTTTTATTACCACCATCTGTATAAACGTTTGTTACAGGGTTTGTGTAACCTGCATTTCCATCTCCAAAATACCATTCAAAAGTTGCCCCTGCTGGAACTCCAGAGCCAGAACATGTAAAGTTGAATTTTTCTGTACTTGGAGCACATGCACTTGTGCTAGTGTATGAAATAATTATTGGTCCTGTGCCACTGGTTCCACTACTTGTTGAACCCGATCCTGTACCACCTGTTGAACCACCTGTACCTGAACTTCCTCCTGTTCCTGTGCCAGAACCTGTACCTGAACCTGTAGTTGTTGTTGATGTTGATTTTCCTGTGTATTTGGTACAACCATAAAACAAGAAAACAAACAGGGTTAGAATAAATAGGGTTTTATTAAACTGCATGATATTAGTTTAGAAACACAAAACATGTGACCTTAACTAATTAACAACGAAAATTTGATTTAAATATTGTAATAAAATGCGTGTGTTTTAGAATAAATTTTTTCTTCTTCTTCCCCCAATACCCAATGCTCCCAATAAACTTCTGGTTATTAATCCTGCTGCTGTTCTTCCTGCTTGTTTAACCATTGGATTGTCAAAAAAACTTTCTGATTTTTCTGACGATTTTTTAGTTTCTTCCTCCTCAACCTCTTCTTTTTGTGAAGCTATTTCTAATTTTTTTGTAAGAATTTCATAAGCACTTTTACTATCAATAATTTGGTTATATTTTTTTACTAATTTACTATTGTTAACCAAATTATTTATTTCATCTTCTGTTAAAATATCCATTCTACTTTTTGGTGGACAAAGCATGGTGTGCACTAGTGGGCTTGGAATTCCTTTTTCGTTTAATAATGTAATAAAAGCCTCGCCAATGCCCATTTGTGTAAGCAATTCATCTGTTTTATAAAAATCGGATAAAGGAAAATTTTCTGCAGCAGTTTTAATTGTTTTTCTATCGGCAGCTGTAAAAGCTCTTAGTGCATGCTGAACTTTTAAACCCAATTGTGCTAAAATACTTGCAGGTATATCTTGTGGATTTTGTGTACAAAAGAAAATCCCAACTCCCTTACTACGAATGAGTTTAATTACAGTTTCTATTTGTTGTAAAAGTGCTGTACTGGCTTCATTAAATACTAAATGAGCTTCATCAATTATCAACACTAATTTTGGTTTATCTAAATCTCCTTCTTCAGGGCAAGTAGCATATAATTCTGCTAAAAGTTGTAACATGAATGTGCTGAATAATTTTGGTTTACTCTGCATATCCGTTACACGAAGTATATTAATCATTCCTAAACCTTGATCTGATATACGCATTAAATCTTCTACTTCAAAACTTCTTTCTCCGAAAAAAATATCTGCACCATGTTGTTGTAATTCTATTATTTTTCTAAGAATAGTTCCGGTAGATGAGGTTGAAATTTTTCCATAGGTTTTTTCTAATTCTGCTTTACCCTCATCGCTGATATATTGTAATACTTTAATAAAATCCTTAAGATCTAAAAGTGGCATTTGATTATCGTCACAAAATTTAAAAATTAAAGAAACAAAACCTTCTTGAGTATTATTTAAACCTAAAATTTTACTAAGCAATATTGGTCCAAATTCAGAAACTGTAGCCCTTAATCGTGCACCTTTTTCATCACTTAAACTTAATAATTCTGTTGGATATGCAGTGGGTTTATATTCTACTTTTAGTAATTTACAACGTTCTGAAATTTTTTCATTAATAATTCCAGGAGCAGCTATACCACTTAAATCTCCTTTAATATCCATCATCACAACTGGAATACTATTCTCACTTAATAATTCACTAATAACTTGTAATGTTTTTGTTTTACCTGTTCCGGTTGCACCAGCAATTAAACCATGTCTGTTTAAAGTTTTTAAAGGAAGAAAAACTTCTGCATCACTCACCACATTACCCTCTAACATTCCAACACCAATCTTAACTTTTTCTCCTTTAAAAGTATATCCCTTATTTACAGTTTCTTTAAATTGTTCAATATTTGACATTGTAAAAAAATTCGTTTGCAAACAAATCTATTTTAAATTGAATTATCAATTAAATTTTAAACAAGAAAATTTTAAATGTTAATTTCTAAAGTAATAGTATTTAATAATACATTTAATAATAAAGACTTATTACTATTACAAGTGTTAATATAGGTATAACTTAATTATCTACATACTTGTTTTTTATTAAATCACAGTTTATAAACACTAATTCACATTTTTATTCATATCACTTATACTTTACTATTATAGTTTTTTTTAAATTATTAACACCTGTTTATTATTCTTATTAAATCTTATTAAAATTAATAATCACCCATTGTTCACTGTTAATTAAGAGGTAGTAAAATGATTTTAAAATTGTAAAAATGCTAAAATCTGCAAAATATGATGAACTTATTCTAATTCTATGCACCAAAAATTATTTAAAAAACTCATTTATCCACTAAATAAATATCTTATCCCCTAATGTATGTGAACAATAAATTTATAAATAGTTCATGTAAAGAAAAATTTATAAAAAATAGAAATATGCCCACGTCTAGAAACTTTTAAAATAAAGGGTTTTAAATAATTTTACACAGTTTGTTCTGTACTCTCAAATCCCTATTTTTGCCAACCTTAAATATAAAGTATAAAATATTATGTCTATTATTCAAACTGTTCGTGATAAAGGAGCTTGGATTGTTGGTGGTATCATTGCTCTTGCATTGATTGCTTTTATTTTACAAGATGGACTTGGAGGAAGAGGGTCTGTTACTGGAGTTGGAAGTGATATTGGTAAAGTAAATGGAGTTGGAATTAATAAAAATGAGTTTGAAAGAAAACTTGAAAACGCTAGCCAAGGAAACTCTCAACAAAGAGAAAACCTCATTGGTCAGCTTTGGAATCAAGAAGTTGGTCAAATTTTATTGAATCAAGAATTTGACAAAGCCGGTATTGCCTGCACCGATAAACAGTTGAGTGAAGAACTTTTTAAACCAAATTCTCCATTAATGGGTGAATTTAAAGACCCCACAACAGGCCAACCAGATGTTGAAAAAGCAAAACAAGCGTTTGCACAATTTAAAAAATCTGGAAAGGAAGACCAGAAAAAAGGTGTTTACGAGGGTATTATTCAACCCACTATTCTTCAAACCAAATATGCAAAATATTCTGCAATGATTACCAATGCAGCTTATGCACCAAAATGGTTAATTGAAAAACAACAAGCAGAAAACAATGCTTTTGCAACAGTTTCATATGTTGCTTTTCCTTATTCATCAATTGTTGATAGTACAATCAAAGTAACCGACGATCAAATTGATACTTATGCAAAAAAACACAAATCGTTGTACGAAAAAGACGAAGAAACAAGAACGTTTAAATATCTTACATTCGAAATTTTTCCAAGTGCAGACGATAGTTCAGCAATAAAAACAAAACTAGAAAATAAAAAAGCAGAGTTATTAGCAGAAAATGATATCAACTTATTTTTTGCAAAAAATACATCTGACTTATCTTTTTACGATGGATATATTTCTGGTAAAGAAATTAAGCAACAAGCAAAAGACAGTTTAATTACACTTTCAACAGGCTCTGTTTATGGGCCTTATTTAGATGGTAATAATTATGTGCTAGCAAAAATGGTGGAAATAAAAACCATTCCTGATAGTGCAAAAATTCGTCACATTCTAATAAAAACAACCGATAGAGACCAACGTACTGGTCAAGAATATAGAGTAAGAGACGATAGCTCGGCAAAAAAAATATTAGACTCTTTGGTTTTAGAAATTAAAACCGGAAAAAGGTTTGATTCAATTTGTGTAAAAAACAGTGAAGATGAAGGAAGTAAAATGAAAGGAGGTGTTTATGAATATTTCCCTTCGGGAAGGATGGTTGGACCATTTAATGATTTTGCTTTTACTCAACCTGTTGGTTCAAAGGGTATAGTAAAAACCGAGTTTGGTTATCATTATATTGAAGTAATAGGTCAAAAAGGAAGCTCTACCGGATATAATATAGCTTACTATGCAAAACAAATTACTATAAGTAACGAAACAGACGGCTTAGCAAAAAGTGAAGCTACAAAGTTTTTATCTGTAGCTACAGACAATAAAAAATTTGATGACGAAGCAGCAAAACTTAAAAAAGTTCCTTTTCCTGCTGAAGCAGTTAAACAAATGGATTATTCTGTACCAGGATTAACTAGTAACAGACAGTTAGTAAAATGGATATATGAAAATAAAGTAGGAACTATTACAGAACTTCCTTACAACTTTAATACAAAATATATTATAGGTATTATAACAGCTGTAAATAAACCAGGTTTGCCAACAGCCCAAACATTAAGACCATTGGTTGAAAACCAAGTTAGAAACGAGCTAAAGGCCAAACAAATTCTTGCAAAGGCAAAAGGCACAACTCTTGAAACTATAGCCTCTAGCTATGGAACCAATACAACAGTTCAAAAAATTGATACATTATTAGCTATAAATGGATTTAATCCCATTTTAGGCAATGACTACAAATTTTTGGGTACAGCTTTCAATGTTGCACAAAAAGGAAAAGTTACAGATTTGGTTGCTAGTCAAAATGGAGTTTTTGCTTTAAGAACAGATTACATTGGAGCAAAATCAGGCGTTCCTACAGATGCAATATCTTTGAGCAATCAACTCAACAATAATATTAAAAGTGCAGCTAGTAGAATTACTAATGAACTTTTGAAAAAAACGGCAACGATTAAGGATAATAGAGCAGACATATATTAATAAGCTTTTATTAAATAATAAAAATCCCCGTTGAGTAATCAGCAGGGATTTTTGTTTTACTCAAACCGAAAGATTAAATAAGGATAAAAAAGTATTTTTGTAATAATTCATAAAAATGAGCACAGCCATAATAAATAAAGTTTCTGAAAGCGGACTTATAACTTTAGATCTATCAATCTTTCTTCTAAAAGAAAATATTGTTGTTTTTGATATGAAAGATTATTTGTTCATGGAACTCATTTTAAAAGAAAAATATTTTCGTTCTGCACTACTTGAAAAAGATTGGAGCGAATACGAAAAAAAAATTGTTTGTATTTATTGTAGCAGTGATGCAATCATTCCTGTTTGGGCTTACATGCTTGCATCAACATGTATTCAACCCATTTCAAAAGAGGTTTATTTTGGCAATCCAAATCAAATTAAAGAAACAATATTATTAAATAATATTAATAGTGTTTTGGTTGATGATTATATTGATAAAAGAATTGTAATTAAAGGGTGTGGAGATGAAGCTATTCCTGAATCTGCTTATGTGGCTATAACAAATAAGCTGCTGCCTGTGGCTAAAAGCATTATGTATGGCGAGCCTTGTAGTACCGTTCCTGTTTATAAAAAGAAATCTTCAAAAATTTAAAATTGTATAAAAAATATTTTTCTTTAGAAGAAGCCACAGAAAAAATAAAACATTTTTGTGCTTATCAAGAAAGATGTCACTTAGAAGTTAAACAAAAACTACAATCATTGGGCTTGTCCGACGATGAGCTAAACATTATAATTGTTGAATTAATAGAAGAAAATTTTTTAAACGAAGAAAGATTTGCTATTCAATTTGTAAGTGGAAAATTTAAAATAAAACATTGGGGCAGAAATAAAATTAAATACCAACTAAAGCTAAAACAAATTAGCAATATAAATATTGTTAAAGCCCTTGCTACTATTGACGAAGACGAATATATAAAACAACTAGAAAAAGAGTTTGATAATTATTTTTATAAATTAAAATCGGCTCAGCACCTACAAAAAAAACAGAAAACCCAAAATCATTTATTGCAAAAAGGATATGAACTAAGTTTAATAATTGAGATTTTTAAAACCAAAGGAATTAAATAAACACCTAGTCAATATTTACTACCAAGTTTTTATTGTAAGCAGTGTGTAACCACTGACCCACTTTTTTTTGAAACATTTTTTTAAAAATGGGTAATCTGATAAAGTTGTTCATCACCCAGCCCATCATTTTTGGAGAAAACCACATACTTATTTTAAAAAGATTAATATCATCCTCAACCCTTCTAAAAACCTCTCTATCATAATTTTTAAAAACAGACTCATCAAATTTATTAAGTTGAACAGCCCTTTGAATAAATTTTGCAGCAATTAATCCTGTGCTCATTCCTGTTCCAATACCCTCGCCTGTTGTAGGCGAAACCATAGATGCAGCATCGCCAACCAATAACCAGCCATTACCAAAACATTTTCTTTTTAAAGAGGCCAATGGCAAGCCCCAACCAACAATGTTGTCTAATGCAGTTGCATTACAAAATCTACCTGCAATTATGGGATCGGTTTCTATAATTTCTTTAAAATCTGCTTTAATATTAAAGTTATGTTTTGCAGCAACAGAACTCAACATTCCATAACCCACATTTGCTAATCCATTACCTAATGGAAAAATCCACAAATAACTCATGGGTTTTGATTTTGGATAATAAACTTCCATTAAATTCTTTTCATGAATTCCCTCAACACCCTTCCAGTATTGCCTTACGCCCCCAGCATAATGGTTTCTATTAATTTTTCTATCGCCTATAGTTTTCAAAACAACAGAACGTTCTCCATCTGCACCAACCATTAAATCACAAATTATTTCAACGATTTCGTTTTCATGCTCAGAAATAATTTTCCACTTATTATCTACTCGCTCAATGGTTTTTGCTTTTGTGTTTTGAAAAAATGTGGTGTATCGTTTATCAAATTGTTGCACCAAAATAGTATCAATATTTGTTCTCTTTGAAATGGCATATGGGGGTTGAACAAATCCAGAATCATTGGGCTCAAAAACAAATTCAGTTCTTTTTCCAGAAGGGTGAATTAAGCGAAAGCCCCAACAGGCATTTATTACACCCCCATTTTTAATATTATCTTGAATAATTTTTTTATCAATTTGATTTAAAACACCAATTGCTTTTAAATCTAGACCATCACCACAGACCTTATCTCTTGGAAAACTTGCAGCATCTATAATAATATGTGGAATTTGAAACTTACCTAAAAAGATTGCCGTAGTAGCACCCGCAGGACCCGCACCAACTATGCATATTCTGGTATGAAATTTTTTTGTTTGCATGTTCAATTAACCAAAATATTCAACATAAATTCTAGGGGTTTCGTAAAGTTTAACACAGTGTAATTGAACATTAGATGGCAGTTGAGGAACAATCTGATTCCATATTGCAATTGCTAAGTTTTCTGTACTACACATAATGTTTTTTAAAAAAGGAACATCCATATTAAGGTTCTTATGATCTAATGGATCAATAACAAACCTTTTTATAATAATACTTAGATCTTTTACATCCATTACAAATCCAGTATTAGCATCTGGTTTACCCTTAATGGTAATATATAGATCATAGTTGTGACCATGCCAGTTTTCGTTAGCACACAAACCAAACACTTCTACATTTTTTTCCTTGCTCCATTTTGAATTGTATAATTTATGGGCAGCGTTAAAATGTTCCTTCCTCGTTAAATAAACCATTTAAAAATTTTAAACAAATTTAAACCATGTTCTAGACCAAGCAAATTACTTGTAATAATTTGTTATTTCTAGTTCATTATAAACTAATTCAGGAACAAGATATTTAACAGACTTGCCTGTTTTAATTTCATTTCTAATTAAGGTAGAAGATATATTTAAAAAGGGTGCTTGAATAACTGAAGTTTTCTCTGATTTCTTTTCTGACTCAAACCCAACTCTATTGTAAACTACAATCTGATAGTTTTTTAAAATCAATTCGTAATTTTTCCAATTGTTTAAGTTGCTATAACTATCGCCGCCCATAATAATTGAAAACTGGTGTTTGGGATATTTTTCTGAAAGATAAGTAAGCGTATCAATAGTGTAAGATGGCCTGGGTAATTTAAATTCAATATTTGAAGCCTTAAATCTTGCGTCGTTTTCAATTGCTAATTGAACCAAGTGTAATCTGTGATATTCGTTCAAAAGACTTGATGTTGGCTTTAGAGGGTTTTGAGGACTTACAACAAACCAAATTTTTTGCAGGTCGGTGTGTTCAACTATATGATTAGCAATAATTAAATGCCCAACATGAATAGGATTAAAAGAGCCAAAAAATAAACCAATTTTCATTTGTAAAATTCTGTTTTTCAGCGAGTTAATACAATTCCCCCACTAAAATATTATCAGCTTCATCTAATCTTAAACTCAGATTATAACCAGCTACTGTAACACAAATAGGACCACCCAAAGGAGCCACTTGTTCAATTCTAATCAATTCTCCCGGAACACAACCCATTTCCATTAATTTAATTGAAATTTCATCTTGAGTAAACGAGTCAATAATTCCGAACTCACCAACCTTTAAAACGCTTAGTTTTCTCATTGTGATATATTATTACAAAGCTATCTACTAAAACTCGCTTTAACTTACGAATTTTGGAGCAAGATGAAATCACAAATACGATTCAATTACGCAGATAAAAGTCTAAATATTGGTAAAAAGTCCCTCATGAAGGATGTTATACAAACGCTATTTGTAGAAGAAAAAAAGGTTTTCAGTACAATTAATTTTATATTTTGTTCAGACGACTACCTTCTCCAAATTAATAAAGACTTTTTACAACACGATTATTATACAGACATTATCACATTTCCACTTTCTGGAAAAGACCTTCCAATAGAAGCAGAAATTTATATTAGCCTTGACCGTGTTAAACAAAATGCCAAAGAACTTAACCAAGCTTTTGTACACGAGCTGGTTAGGGTTTTGGCACATGGAGCTCTCCATTTATGTGGTTATAAAGACAAATCAAAGACAGATATCAAACTGATGCGAGAAAAAGAAGCACATTATATAAACTTATACCTGAAGTTCCACGTGAAACATAAGAAACAGAAATAAACAAAAACCACGATTTGTTTCACGTGGAACAAGCCTTAAAAAATCGTGTGGTTATCTTTGCAAAATGTTTTTAGATTATGATGTAATTGTTGTCGGTGCTGGTCATGCTGGTTGTGAGGCTGCTGCTGCTGCTGCAAATATGGGCAGCAAGGTTTTATTGATAACTATGAATATGCAAACCATTGCACAAATGAGCTGTAACCCAGCAATGGGAGGAATAGCCAAGGGTCAAATTGTTAGAGAGATAGACGCATTAGGTGGATATTCGGGAATTGTAAGCGATGCAAGTACCATTCAGTTTCGAATGTTGAATAGAAGTAAGGGTCCAGCCATGTGGAGTCCAAGAACCCAAAACGACAGAATGATTTTTGCAAACAAGTGGAGGGAAATGCTTGAGAATACAACCAATGTTGATTTTTATCAAGATATGGTTAGTGAAATAATAATTAAAAATGGTGTTGCACAGGGTGTTGTTACGGGTATGGGGCATAGAATAAACAGCAAATCTGTAGTAGTAACTAGTGGTACATTTTTAAACGGTGTAATACATATTGGAGAAAAAAGGCTTGGCGGTGGAAGAATTTCTGAAAAAGCCGCAACAGGTATAACAGAGCAATTGGTTGAATTAGGATTTGAAAGCGATCGACTTAAAACAGGAACGCCACCAAGGGTTGATGGTAGAAGTTTAGATTATACTAAGATGGAAGAGCAAAAAGGAGATGATGAGATAGTTGGATTTTCTTTTTTAGATACAAAAAAAATAAAACCACAAGAACAAAGAAGCTGCCACATTACTTATACAAGTCCTGAAGTTCATGAAATTTTGAAAACAGGATTTGATAGAAGCCCAATGTTTCAAGGAAGAATTGAAGGAAGGGGGCCAAGATATTGCCCAAGCATTGAAGACAAGATCAATCGATTTGCAGAAAGAGATCGCCACCAATTATTTGTAGAGCCAGAAGGGTGGAATACTGTGGAAATTTATGTAAATGGTTTTTCAACCTCTTTACCAGAAGAAGTACAGATTAAAGCCCTACAATCAGTTCCTGGTTTTGAAAATTGTAAAGTGTTTAGACCGGGATATGCTATAGAATATGATTATTTTCCACCAACACAATTAAAATACACACTCGAAACCAAAAAGGTTGCTAATTTGTTTTTTGCTGGGCAAATTAATGGAACTACTGGTTATGAAGAGGCTGCTTGTCAAGGTCTTATGGCGGGAATGAATGCACATTTGAAAACAACAGAACAAGAGCCTTTTGTATTAAAAAGAAACGAAGCTTATATTGGAGTTTTAATTGATGATTTAATTAACAAAGGAACCGATGAACCCTATAGAATGTTTACAAGCAGGGCTGAGTATAGAACCCTTTTACGACAAGATAATGCCGACTTAAGGCTAACCAAAAAAAGCTTTGAATTTGGTTTGGCTGGAGAAGAAAGATTAAATAAAGTAATTCAGAAAGAAGCGAACATAAAAAATATATTACTGATTATCAACCAAATAAGTATTGAGCCATTTGAAATTAATGCTTATTTTGAGCAAATTAACTCTTCGCCAATTATAGACAAACAAAAATTATCTAAAATAATTTTAAGACCAGGCGTTAGTCTAAAGGATTTAAAAAATAATATTCAAAGAATCCAATCTATATTTTCAGCGTTTTCTGAATTTGAATTAGAACAAGCTGAAATTCAAATTAAATATGAGAGATATATTGAAAAAGAACAAGAGTTAGTAGAAAGAATGAGTCTGTTAGAAAATATGGTAATACCAGATGTGTTTGATTTTGATAAAGTTCAAGCTATTTCATCTGAAGCACTTCAGAAGTTTAAAAAAATCAGACCAAGAACATTGGGTCAGGCCTCAAGAATTTCTGGCGTAAATCCTAGCGATGTTCAAATATTAATGGTTTATATGGGCAGATAGAACATTAAACCTCTTGTTCAGAACTTTTAAACCAGCGATATCCTAAGTAGCCCATTATTAATAATGGAGTAAACATTAAATATATAATTGCAGCATTTAATCCTCTAGCAGGAGCATCTCCAAGCTGATTGGCTGTTTTTGTACAAATTGCACATTGTGACCAACTTAAGTTGCTTAAAAAGCAAAGTAATATTAATAACAAAGTTGTTTTGAAAAATATTTTTTTCACAATGCAAAATAACCAAAGTTTATACTAATCATTTCCTAATTTTTCTTCTTCCAACAACATGCAACAACCATTTAATTAATTTAGAAATTTTGAGTGGTTGCAAATATCTTCGTTAAGTGAAAGCTGTAATATTTAAATCTACTGGTAGCTGGTATATTGCTGAAACCCAAGAGGGGCAAAGGTTTAATGCAAGAATTAAAGGTGTTTTAAAGTTAGACGAAATCACCAGCACCAATCCAATTGCTGTGGGTGATTTTGTTGAAATGGAACTAGAAAATGAATTAGAAAACACCACAACCATTACTAAAATTTATGATAGGCGTAATTATGTAGCTCGTAAATCTCCACATAACAAATGGCAACAACACATTATTGCCAGTAATCTTGACCAGTGTTTATTATTTGCAACATTAAAAAATCCAAAAACCTCATTAGGTTTTATAGATCGTTTTTTAGTTTCTTGCGAAATGCATCATATTCCTGCAATTATTGTTTTTAATAAAACAGATTTATTTGGTAAAAAAGAAGTAGAAAAAATAGCAGAAATAAAATCTATTTATGGAAAAATTGGGTATAAAATACTGGAAATTAGTATGTTAAATAAATCTGGGTTAACAGAACTACAAAAAACACTCGAAAATAAAACCACTTTAATTAGTGGACATAGTGGAACAGGAAAATCAACCTTTATCAATTACATCATACCAGAATTAGATATAAAAACTTTAGAAGTAAGTAATTGGAGTGGCAAGGGTATGCATACCACAACATTTGCACAAATGTATAATTTACCTTTTGGAGGCAAAATCATTGATACGCCTGGAATAAGAGAGCTTGGGTTAACCAATATTGAAAAAGTTGAGCTGAGTGGTTATTTTCCTGAAATGAAAAAAGTTTTACAAGATTGTAAATTCAACAATTGTCAGCATATAAATGAGCCAGAATGTGCTGTTAAAAAAGCAATTGGCGATAATTTAATTAGTTTTGATAGATACCAGAGCTATTATAATATTTTAGAAAGCTTAGAAAAATAAATTCATGAAAACCCTTTGTTTAGACTTTGGAAATACCAGACAAAAATGTGCCATCTTCTTAAATGATGATATAGTAGAAACTTTTATTTTCAGCGAAAATATATTAGAGGAACTTCAACATATTATCAAAACACATCAAGCCAACTATTCAATTTTATCTTCAGTTATTCTCCATAATGTAGAAATTGAAAATTTATTGAAAGAACAGACTCGTTTTCATTTATTAAATTATCAAAGTCAATTACCCATAACAACGCCTGTAGGTAAGCCCGAAACTATTGGTTCTGATAGGCTAGCATTGTGTAGTGCAGCAGCAGATTTATATAATAAAAATCATAAATTGGTTGTGGGTTTAGGAAGTTGCATCACATTTAATTTTGTAAATAAATTTAATGAGTTTTTAGGTGGAAGTATTTCTCCGGGAATGTTAATGCGTTTTAAAGCAATGAATGATTATACTGCTTTGCTACCCATAATAAAAGCAGAGCACCAGTTTCCTTTAGTGGGTTACGATACAAAAACGAATTTATTAAGTGGTGTTTTGTTTGGATTATCTAAAGAACTTGATGGTGTTGCAGATTTGTATGCTGAAAAGTATAATGATATAAAATTAATTTTAACAGGAGGCGATGCTGATTTTTTCTCTCAACATTTAAAAAATAATTTCCAATACGAACCTAACTTATTGTTTAAGGGCTTGTTAGCAATTAGCAAACGAAATAGATAAAAAACAGATATAAAATTTAACATAGAATGTAAAATTTTAAGTCGAAGATTGCGTTAGTATAAGTACCAATGAAAATACTAAAACATTTTTTATTCTTTGTTGTAATCTTCATTACAAATACTTCTTTTAAATATCTTCCTACAAAAGATGATTTTTATATTGTTGTAAGTAAACACAACTATACTTTAAGCATTTTTGATGCAGATAATTATTTAATTGTAACATACCCAGCAACATTTGGTAGTACAGATTTAAGAGATAAAATGTTTGAAGGAGATAGAAGAACTCCAGAGGGGGTATTTAAAATTGCTGCAAAAAGAGTGCACCCCAAATGGCATAGATTCTTAGCTATTGATTATCCAAATGCAGAAAGCTACAAGAAATTTTATGAAAGAAAAGCCAAAGGAGAAATACCGGTAAATGCTTCAATTGGCGGCAGCATTGGAATTCATGGCACATGGCCAGAGGAAGATTTTGCTGTTGAACAACACCAAAGCTGGACTCAAGGATGTGTAAGTACAATGAATAATTTTGTTGATGAAATTTATAGCCAACTTCCTGTTGGAACAAAAGTGATTATTGAACCTTAATTAATTTTATTACATTCTGCAATACTTACTATACAGTTTTTCGTAAAGAGGAATAATATTTTGTATATCGAATTTACAAGCTTGTTCGTAAGCTTGGTTTTTCATAATGTTTAATCGTTTCTCATCATTTAAAATATCAATTGCTTTTTGGCTCATTGTTTTTACATCTCCAACATCAGCCATAAAACCTGTTACACCATCAATATTTATTTCTGGTAAACCACCAGCATTAGTACTAATTACAATTGCACCTGCAGCCATTGCTTCTAAAGCACTTAGACCAAAGCTTTCATATTCGCTGGTAAGTAAAAATATATCACTTACGTTCATAATATCTTCCATTTGTTCTTGTTTACCAACAAAACGAACATCATCAGCAACGCCAAGTTGCCTTGCCAAATCCTCTGCCATAGGGCGTTCTGGGCCATCGCCAACCATCATTAGTTTAGATGGAATTTGTTTATTGACCTCTGCAAAAACATTAATTACATCATGTACTCTTTTTACTTTTCTAAAATTGCTAGCGTGTAATAAAATTTTTTCTCCATTTGGAGCAATTACTCTTTTAAAAGCATCGATTGGTTTTTTTGCAAAACGAGCAACATCTACAAAATTGGTAATAACTTCTATTGGTTTTGTTATAGCAAAATTTTTATAAGTTTCCTCTTTTAAATTTTCAGAAACCGAAGTAATAGAATCACTTTCATTAATTGAAAAGGTAACAACAGGTTCATACGTTTTATCTTTCCCTACCAATGTAATATCTGTACCATGTAAAGTAGTAATTACAGGAATATTTCTACCATTTTTACTTTTTACAATTTGTTTAGCCATGTATGCAGCACTTGCATGAGGAATAGCATAGTGAACATGAAGCAAATCTAAATCGTGATTAATAATTGCATCAACCATTGTGCTGGCTAATGCTAATTCATAAGGAGGATAATCAAATAATGGATATGTTGGAACCCTTACTTCGTGATAAAAAATATTTGCATTAAAAACATTTAATCTTACGGGTTGTTGATAAGTAATAAAATGTACAGAGTGACCTTTATCTGCTAAAGCCTTGCCCAACTCTGTTGCTAAAACACCACTTCCTCCAAATGTTGGGTAACAAGCAATTCCAATTTTCATAAAAATAATTATTTCAAAAAAAAGCAAGATAAAGAAAAGAAAACAAAGCAAGTTTATTTTAGTTCCACTAAATCACTAATATTATTATATGTGCTTATACTAGCAATAAATAATCGTGAAAAGAAATCGGTTTTATAGTCTTCAATGTTAATATCAGATTCAAAACTTCCGAATATTTTTTTACAAATGGCAGTTTTTTTATCAAAGCCAACAAATAAGGCATAGCCTTTGATGGGCATTTTATTAATATTTTTTAAAGTATATACTTTGTATTCTTTTTCTAAAATATCTGGAGGTAAGGGTTTGGTATTATTTATCCATGACATTGGAGGAACAATTGCAGGTGTGCTATAATAATTTAATTGTAAACTATCTTTCCATCCATTAATGTTTTTATAAAAATTACTGCTACTAAAATAAACAGAGCCTTGAATATTACTTTGCTTTCTAAGGTTAATAATTTCATTGGGCAACTCGTTTAAATTACTATAACCCTTTGTAGTTCCTGCTTTATATAATCCATGACCAATATACATTTGTCTATTAAAGCTATTGTTTGCCCACCAGTTTAATAAGGTATCATAATCGCATAAATTATGACCACGTTCCCAATACAATTGAGGCACACAATAATCCATCCAGCCCCTTTTTAACCAAAGTAAAATATTGGCATATAAATCATCGTAGTTGGTTTGACCTGCTTTAGTGTTACTGCCCAATTTATCGTTTTCAATATTTCTCCAAACACCAAAGGGGCTAATTCCAAATTTCACTCTTCGTGGAGCATTGTTAATAGCTTCCCATAGTTGTTTCACAATACTATCGCAATTGCTTCTTCTCCAATCATCTTTACTTAAACCTTTGCCATATTTTTTGTAAAATTTTAAATCGGGAAATTCTTTTCCTGAAATTTTATAAGGATAAAAATAATCGTCAATATGAATACCATCTACATCATAACGGTTAATAATATCAATAACAATTTTTACGAAATAATTTCTTACTTCTTGTAAAGCCGGATTAAAATACTTTTTATCGCCATAAGTTAAAAACCATTCTTTTTTTTGCTGGGTGATATGGTTTTTTTCGATAGATGATGATCCGATTTTAAAAAC
>JANPAT010000045.1:0-6494 GCA_031430075.1 Chitinophagaceae bacterium
AGTTTTTCTAAATTTTTAGCTCTACCAATTTTTTTACCTTCAAACAAACCAACGCTACCTCCAGTTAAAGTATATTTTCCTTTAACATATTTACCGTTTTTTTCAAGAACAATAGCATCATTACTATTTTGTAAAGCATCTTCATTTTCTGCAATAAAAACATTGCTTAATAAGTGTTGTGCAAGCACTGCATATTTTTCATCAATTTCAATTACATCTAAAGCCTTAATGGTATGGTTTGGTTGATGGTTATTTTGATTTGAAAAATGTTTAGCAACAGCATCTAAAATGAAAAAATTTGCTTTGCCTTTTTTGTTATTGTCTAATAAATGCACGGCTTGTAAACCTTCTTGCAAATTATTTACTACATAATAATTTAGATAAGGTTCTAAAACATTTTCAACTGCAGCTCTGTATTCTGGTTTTACATAAATAATATCTGAAAGTATGGGTGCTGTATGGTTCCAGCCAGTATTGTTGTGTAAAAACTTTACACTTTCTGGATAACCTTCCATTCTATCCACCATACTTTTTAATAAATCTCTCTCGTTTTTCTTAGCATCAAATTTTCTATTTTCTTCTGCAAGTTCTGCACGTAAAATTTCCAGTGCAGCTTGAGTTTCTAAAATTTGTTCTTTAGTTTGTTGTTGATGAGATTGTAATTGTTCTAAATCTATTTTTTGCTCGATAAATTATTTTCTTTTTCTGCTAACTCAACATTCAATTGTTGTAATTGTTGCTCTCTTTGTGTGTTTTCATCAATTAATTGTTGGGTAGAACGTTGAATATTTTGAATGGAGATATCTGCTACTGCTACTTTTTTTTCTGCATCGAATTGAATTCGTAAAATTTGTTGATGTTCACTTCTGCTTTTTTCAACATTCAACTTTTTTTCATCGAGTATTTTTTTTGTTTCTTCTGCTTGTAATTTAGCAGCATCTGCAGCTTCTTGAAATTCTTTTAGTTTAGTATCCTCATCTGTTAATTGTTGAGTGCTGAATACAATGGAATCGTTAATGCCTTTAAGTTGGCCATCGGCAGTGGCTAAAAAATCTTTTAAACTAGCTTCTTTCTCTTTTAAATATTGCAGTTTTTGTGATGCAAGATTTTTTTCATTTTCTTTAGTTCTTAAATTTTGAACTAAATCATTAAAATTATGTTGTAAGTTTTGCAACTCTTTTTCTTTTTCAATAAAACTTACTTTTTCTTTTTCTATAGCTGCTTCATCTGTTGCAATTTCTGCTTCTAATTGAATTTTTTTATTCGTTTCAACTTCTTGTTGATCGGTTAGTGTTTTGTATGTTAAATTAAAACCTTGCAAACTTGCTTTTGCTAATTCAATAGCTATCTCTTTATATTCTTTTTTTATCTCGTAATATTTCTCGGCTTTCTTAGCTTGCCCCTCAACAGTTTTTAATTGATTATTAATTTCAAAAAGCAAATCTTCAATTCTAGATAAGTCTTGTTCAGTTGCATCAAGTTTATTCTTTGCTTCTTTTTTTCTTGTTTTATAAATGGTAATTCCAGCAGCTTGTTCAAGCATTCTTCTTCTGCTATTTTCTTTATCTCTTATAATATCATCTACCATTCCTAATTCAATAATAGCGTAACTATCTGTACTTACACCTGTATCTAAAAAGAGGTTATGAATATCTTTTAATCTACATTGAACATCATTTAATCTGTATTCACTTTCGCCGTTTTTATAAAATTTTCTGGTAACAGTTACTGTACTAAATTCTGTTGGTAAAAGATTACGTGTGTTTTCAAAAGTTAAACTTACTTCTGCTAAACCAGAAGCACTTCTTGTTCTTGAGCCATTAAAAACTAATGCTCCTTGGTTTTCGCTTCTTAAATGCGATATTTTTTGCTCGCCAATTACCCATCTAATACTATCAATAATATTGCTTTTGCCACAGCCATTGGGTCCTATTATTCCAGTTATTCCTTCATCGAAACTTATATAGGTTTTATCGGCAAAACTTTTAAATCCTTTAATCTCTAAACTTTTCAATCTCATATACTAGCCTTTATCGTATCTGCGAACATAGAGGTTTTCTATGTTTTTTAAAAGTTCACTAAAAAAGTTGTGAATAAAAAGTGAGGAACTGATTTTAGCTAAAAAACTGAAACTCAATTTTGTAGTATTAGTTAGCTAATTTAAAAATGTAAAAGAATGATTTACAAAACCATATTTTTTTTGCCAAATTAAAAATTCAGCTAAAAATTTTTCGTCCCCTACCTTTGCCGACTTAATTTATAGGTATGAAGTTGGATAAAAATACGGTCATTGGATTTGTTTTGTTAGCTGTTTTATTTTTTGCTTATTTCTGGAATGCAAATAGGCAAGCTGCTGCTCTACAGGCAAATGAAAAACATCAGAAAGACTCAATTGCTACATTAAATATTGGTAAAACAGTAGTTGTAGACTCAGTAAATAACAACATTCTAGTTCAAAAAGATCAAAATGGAATTGCAGAAAACAAGCAAAATGTTACTACAACAGCTAAAGAAGAGTTAAAAACTCTCGAAAATAATGTGGTGAAAGTTGTTTTCACAAATAAAGGTGGAAGAATTAAATCCGTAATCCTTAAAAATTATAAATCTTTCGATGGCAGCCTAGTTAAACTTGGAGCAGATAAAGATCAATTAGGTTATAATATAAATATTAGTAATAATAAAGCTGCAAATACAGACGATTTATTATTTTCTGGTGGAAATATCACAACAACGGTAGAAGGAAGTCAAACTATTTCTTATGTTATAAAAGATTCAACAAATAATTCTGTTGTTCATTCATTTACCATTTACCCCAATAAATACATGATTGATTGGAATATTGGTTTACAAAATATTCCTAATCTTTTAACTAACAACCAACTCAATTTTATTTGGAAGAGTAACACAACACAACACGAAAAAAGTGCTATTTACGAGCGTCAGCAAATGAGTAATCTTTGTTTTTATGAGGGAGATGAGTTTGATTATATAAGTTCTAAAACAGAACATCAGTTTGAAAAACCTACAAATTGGTTTGCTGTGGTTCAACAATTTTTTAATACTACACTTGTTGCAAAAAATAATTTTACAAATGGCCGAGTTCAATGGCAAAGAAGTACAATTGATACTGCAACTGAGTTAGCAAAAGTTGATGCAAACTTTATTATGAATGTTAGTGGTGTTAATGCAACTATTCCAATGCAATTGTATTATGGACCCAATGACTTTAATATTTTAAAAGCACAAAGTCCACCGGAAATGCAAAAAATTGTAAATCTGGGTAGAGATTTATATGCATTTGTAAGGCCTATTAATAAGTTTATTATTATGCCCATCTTCGATTTGATTACTAGCTTCATGTCGAGTTACGGTTGGGCAATTTTTGTATTAACAATTTTTATTCGTTTAATTACTGCTCCATTAATGTATGGTAGTTATGTTAGTGGTGCTAAAATGAAGGTTTTAAGACCGGAGTTAGACGAACTAAAAAAGAAAATGGGCAGCGACCAACAAGGTTTTGCTATGGAGCAAATGAAGTTGTTTAGAGAAGCTGGTGTAAATCCTTTAGGTGGATGCTTGCCAGCTTTACTACAAATTCCAATTTTCTTTGCCTTATATAGTTTCTTTAATACCAATATTGATTTAAGAGGGCAAGCATTTTTATGGAGTAATGATTTATCTGTTTTTGATGCTATTATTACATGGAAAACTTCATTTATTGGTGTGAGTCATATCAGTTTATTTACTTTAACTGCCGTGCTTACTAGTTTTTTCATTTCAATTTATAGTATGGCTAGTACACCAACGCAAGATAATCCTGCATTGAAATACATGCCTTATATCTTTCCATTTATATTATTCTTTGTATTTAATAATTTGCCAGCAGCATTAACCTGGTATTATACTGTATCTAATTTAATTACATTAATTCTTCAATTTGTAATTCAAAAATTCATTTTAGATCACGATAAAATATTGGCAAAAATTCAGGAGAAAAGAAAAAATCCAAAAGCTAAAACTAAAAGTAAGTGGCAAGAGCGTTATGAACAAATGATGGAGTCTCAAAAAAAGTTAAAGGATATAAAAGCAAAAACTTCAGGAAAAAAATAGTGGTTTATATATTTTCATAATATTGAACATGAAAAAAATTGTAGCATACTTTAGCTTAATATTTTTAATTAGTTGTGCCGATAAACAAACTGATTTAAGTATCGATGAACCAATAAAGCCAAATGAATTTGTAGCTGCATTTCCTTTACTTGAAAAAAACTTCACTGCTTTCGATAATGAAATTATTGCATTAGCCGATTCTATAAAAATTCATCCCCGACACTTAAATCAATTCATTCCCGATTCTATTGTTAACAGTCTTGCCGAAGGAGAAAAAAAGTATGCATTTCATGCATTGGGGAGAATTCAAAAAAACGAAGAGATATATTTATTGTTAGTTTCAATTCGAAATAAGCTACCTTCTGTTTTTGTTGTAGCACTCGATATAAAAAATAATTACTTAGCTTCTAAAAAATTATACACTGTTGTTAAAGATGACAAATACAGCTATAATTTAAGTATTAATAGAGAACCTACATTTTTTGTTAGTAAAGAAAAAACAAATAATGAAAAAGAATTTAAATACAGTAAAGTAGGCTGGGCTTTTGTGAACAGAAGTTTTATACCGGTGGTTAAAGAAAGTAATGAAAGAAGTGAATTGACTACAGTACTTATAAATCCAATCGACACTTTTGCAACAAATAATAAATATTCTGGTAATTATGTTGAAGATGATAGAAATTATATTTCTATAAGAGATGGAAGAACCAAGCAAGAATATTTATTTTTTTTGCACACAGAAAAAAATAATGGAACTTGTATTGGTGAACTAAAAGGTGAAATGAAATTAACCGATAGTACCCATGCTATTTATTTAGAAGGTGGAGATCCTTGTATTATAAATTTTACTTTTGGAAGAAACGCTATTGCTATTAAAGAAAAAGGAAGTTGTGGTAATAGAAGAGGTATGGATTGTTTTTTTGATGATGCATATGCAAAAAAGAAAGAACCCAAAAAGAAAATTGAAAAAATAGTAAAGCAAAAAATAACAAAAATTAAAAAAGTATAATTCCTCAATATAGTTGTAGTGATGATTAAAAATTTATAGAGATCTTTTAAAAAATGAAATATCAAATTGGAGACGAGATCATTGTTTTACATTCAAATGAAGAAGGTCATGTGATTGATATCATTGATGATAAAATGGTAATGATAGAGGTGAGAGGTGTTAAGTTTCCTGCATATATGGATCAAATTGATTTTCCTTATTTTCTTCGATTTACAAAAGATAAAAATATACATCCAAAGCTCAAAGCAACCTTTATACAGAACAAAAATGTTCAACAGTCTCAATCTGCTAATAAAATTTTTACCAAAGAAAAAGGAGTTTGGATTGCTGTTGTTCCAAAATTTGGGTTAGATGAATTTGATGATGAAATTGTAACAGCTTTACAAATTTATTTAATCAATCAAACAAACAAAAATCTGCATTCAAAATATTGTTTAGAATTAAATGGAGAAAAACATCTTGAGTTAGAATATGACATTTCTTCAACTCATCAAAATTATGTACAAGAAATAATTTTTGAAAATATAAATGATAGTCCGAATATTATAATTGAATTTAGTTTAACAAAACCAGATAAACATCATCAAGATTTTTTTGAAACCAATTTGAAGCTGAAGCCTAAACAAGTATTTCAAAAAATTGAGCAGTTAAAACAAAAAAATGAAGATGCTTTTTTGTTTAAGTTGTTCGATGAGTATCCAACAAAAGTTTATCAAGAAAGTTTCGATTTAACTAAGCTTAGCAATAAAGGTTATAAAGTTTACGACGCATCTAAAATTAAAGAGCATTTACAACCAGCACAATCAGTTGTGGATTTGCATATTGAAAAAATTATTGATGATTGGCAAGGAAAATCTAACTTGGAAATATTAACTATTCAATTAGATACTTTTGAAAAATGGTATCATTTAGCAGTAGTGAATAAAATTTCAAAATTCATAGTTATTCATGGAGTTGGTAAAGGTAAGTTGAAGGAAGAAATCCATGCCCTTTTAAAAGTTAGAAAAGAAGTGAAAAATTTTATCAATCAGTATCATAATCAGTTTGGTTTTGGAGCAACCGAAATCTTTTTCAATTGGTAAATTGCTCAAACTTTACTGTGGATAATAAAATTCAATCTTTTTTTTAGTTGATTTAATTTTACACTTTATAATTTAATAATGAAGCCTACACAACATACTCTTGATAAATTAGAAAATGTATTGAGTCAATCTGAATATACAGTTCGATATGAAAGAGGTAATTTTCAAAGTGGTTGGTGTTTATTAGAAGAAAAACGTGTTGTAGTTTTAAATAAATTTTTAGATACCGAAGGGAGAATTAATACTTTGGTTGACTTAATTCCTCAACTCAACATTAATTTCGATAAGCTTAC
>JANPAT010000046.1:0-6855 GCA_031430075.1 Chitinophagaceae bacterium
ACAAATGCTTAAAGAAAATACAAATGATAGTTTTAAAATTTTACCTATCAACTCAAAAACTTTATCCTGCATGCCCTGACCAATAATATTACTTACCATAGTATTGGTGGTTGCTGCAAATGCCCAGGTTACACAACCAAATACGCCAAATACATTTCTCATAATATTCGAAATAGCTCCTGCCTGATTGCCATGATGTTCACTTAGAACAAAGAAAAATTCCCAAGCAATAATGCTTAATAAATGTTGAGCAATTAAAGGCGAACTTTTGGTAAAGATGATTTTTGCAATATGCTTATCCCAAAAATGTTTGGTATTAAATTGTAGTTGTTGTTTAATTTTTTTAATGCTGATGATTTGCATTACTGTTAAAAAAGCAAATGCTTCTGCAATGATTGAAGCAACTGCAGCACCATTTAATCCTAAATTTGGTAAACCCAATTTTCCAAAAATAAAACCGTAATCAAAAAGTACATTCGTTATTGCTTCTATAGCAGTTCCATAAAATAAATATTTAGCATTATTGGTACCAACCAACAAAGCATTCCTGATTTGAAATTGAAATAAGAAAAATAATCCCCAAATTCTTATATGCAAAAATTCTACAGCCATTGCTGCATTTGTTGCATTATGTAATGCTTTGCTAAAAAAAAATGGAGCAATTAACCACGTGATAACAACTCCTATGGCTGCAAATACAAATGCTAATTTTTTTCCATGATCAAATAAAAAACCAATGGCTTCAATTTTATTTTCGCCTGCCCTTCTTGCAAAAAGCATTTGCAAACCATTACTTAAGCCAATACCTATTACTGCAAAAATTAAATAGTAAACGCCTGTAATACCAGCCACAGAAAGCGTTTGCTCACCCAATCTGCCTAAAAAAATATTATTGGTAATAAAGTTGAGTTGAGGAACAATTATGGCTAATGAAATAGGAAGTACAAAAGATAAAATTCTTTTATTAGAAATATCTAATCTATAATCTTTAGCTATAGTTTCTGGCATAGAACAAAACTAATAGAAGTTTTATGTTAGCATTAAAATAAAAAAACCTTCTTAATAAAAAGAAGGCTTTTTTCGAAGTAGGAGTTACAACAAAAAATCTTGCTTAAGAAATTTTGATTTGCTTTGAAGGCTTGGCTACAGTAGCTTCTTTCGTAGGAAGCATTACATGAAGAATACCATTTTCATACTTCGCATTAATTTTTTCTAAAATCAAATTTTCAGGCAAAGTAAATGAGCGACTGAAAGAATTAAAAGAATACTCCATACGAGTGTAATTCTTTTTTTCTTCTTTACTTTCCTCTTTTTTCTCAGAACTAATGAAAAGTATTCCATTATTAACTTCTACTTTGAAGTTTTTTCTTTCTAAACCCGGTGCAGCAAGCTCAAGAATAAATTCTTTAGGGTTTTCTGTTATATTAATAAATGGTATTTTGTTTGTAGAATTCAGTACAGGAAAATCTATACTAAAATCCATCAATTTAGGGTAAAGAAAATCGGCTGTGTTGAACATATTATTTGTCCATGTAGGGAATAGGCTATCTCTTTTTTCTAAAGTTTTCATTGCACATTGTTTTATGTTTATCGAATATTGAGATGTCAGCAAGGTAGTTAAAGCAAATTCATAGAAAATGATGTTCGTCAGTTTTTTAATATTTATAATTATTCTAACAAACTGTAATTTATTTCTATAAGTAAAGTATTAAACTAAGTATTGCCATTAATAATTGTGGAGATATGGGCTAAGCTTTCTTTGGCTATAAAATATTCACATTGTTAAGAACTACTCTTGGTTTTAATTAATATGAATTTATTTTTCAAGTACATTAGCAAATAGATAAATTACTTATGGTATTAAGCTGGAACGAAATAAAAGATAGAGCGGAATTTCCAAACAGTTCTTTAGCAGATTTATACAATCCTTTGACAATGCCACCAACATTGGTAAAAGCACATAACGAGTTAGACAAAGCAGTTGATTTGGCTTATCGTTCACAACCATTTACAAGCGAAGCAAAACGTATGGAATTTTTATTTGAACTATATGAAAAATACACGGCAGATTTATTTACAAAAGAAAAAGTGAAGAAAAGTAAAAAGAAATAAAATAGAGCTATGAAAAAAGACACCTCTATCAAACTATTTGAAGAAAATAAAGTTCGCTCATTATGGAATGATGAAACCGAAAAATGGTATTTTTCTGTAATAGATATTGTTGCAGTACTTACAGAACAAAAAGATTACAAGAAAGCACAAAGCTATTGGACAACATTAAAACATCGTCTAAAAAATGAAGGAAGTGAGATTGTCACAAAATGTGACAAACTGAAATTGATTGCTAATGATGGCAAAAAATACCTAACTGACGTAGCCGATATTTCTTCCCCACAACGTCTCCTAAAAGCTTGTGGTTAGCAAAGGGACGTTGTGGTAATATTTAGCAAATTAGATTTGACAACTTTTTAAAAGTTGTCAAATCTTTTTGCTGTTGTTGGTGTTTTCTTCTCACCAACAACAATAAACTTAATGGCATTCAATGTTGATGAAAAACACACAACATTGGCACTAACAAAAAACCCTGCTAAAATTTAACAGGGTTTCATTATTATTTTAAAAAAATTAATCTTCTATTTTCACTTTTCCGCCTTTGCTCTTTGCAACTACTTCTTCAGCTATATTATTTGGAGCATTATTGTAATGCGAAAACTCCATTGTTGAAGTTGCACGACCAGAAGATAATGAACGTAACTGAGTAACATAACCAAACATTTCACTTAATGGCACTTTAGCTTTAATAACTTGTAGGTTAGCTCTGCTATCCATTCCTTCTAACATACCTCTTCTTCTATTTAAATCTCCTGTAACATCACCCATGTATTGGTCGGGAGTTAACACTTCAACTTTCATTATTGGTTCAAGCAAAGTTGGTTTTGCTTTTCTGCCAGCTTCTCTAAATGCAGATTTTGCACAAAGTTCAAAACTCATAGCATCAGAATCCACATCATGGTAACTACCATCAAATACTCTAACCTTCATATTATTTACAGGATAACCAGCTAAAACACCTGTAACCATTGAGGTTTCGAAACCTTTTTGAATTGCAGGAACAAATTCTTTAGGAATAGAACCTCCAAATAAATCGTTTACAAATTGGAAATGTTTTCCTTCGTTAGCTGCTAACCATTCTACATCAGCTGGTCCAAAATCAAATTGAATATCTGCGAATTTACCTCTACCACCCGATTGTTTTTTCAAAATCTCACGGTGAGTAATAGTTGTTCCAAAACATTCTTTGTAAGCCACCTGTGGAGCACCTTGGTTCACTTCTACTTTAAACTCTCGTCGCATACGTTCGATAATAATTTCTAAGTGAAGCTCACCCATTCCACGTAAAATAGTTTGGCCAGTATCTTCATCAGTATTTACACGTAATGTAGGATCTTCTTCAACTAATTTTGCAATTGCCATACCCATTTTATCAACATCAACTTGAGTTTTAGGCTCAACAGCTATAGCAATAACTGGTTCAGGAATAAACATATTTTCTAAAGTGATAGGATGCTTTTCATCACATAAAGTATCACCAGTTTTAATTTCTTTAAAACCTACAGCAGCAGCAATATCTCCAGCTTCAATAAAGTCAACAGGGTTTTGTTTGTTGGCAAACATTTTCATGATACGGCTAATACGTTCTTTCTTTCCACTTCTTACATTTAATACATAAGAACCAGCATTTAAACGACCAGAATAGCAACGGAAGAAAGCCAAACGACCCACAAAAGGATCGGTCATAATTTTGAAAGCTAATGCACAAAAAGGTTCTGTAACACTTGGTTTACGATAAACTGTTTCGCCAGTGTCAGGGTCTGTTCCTGCTGTATCGTCAATATCAATTGGAGAAGGAAGGTAACGACAAACAGCATCTAGTGCAGTTTGTACACCTTTATTTTTGAAAGATGATCCACACATCATTGGAACAATGCTTAAATCGATACAAGCTTTACGGATGGCTTCGTGCATTTCATCTTCTGTAATACTATTAGGATCATCGAAGAATTTTTCCATTAAAGTATCGTCGTATTCAGCAACAGCTTCAACCAATTTAGCTCTCCATTCGTTAGCCTCTTCAACCATATCAGCAGGAACTTCAATTTCATCAAAAGTCATTCCTTCTGTTTCCATATGCCAAATAATTCCTTTCATTTTAATCAAATCTACCACACCCGCAAAATCATCTTCAGCACCAATTGGCAATTGCAAAGGCACAGCTTTGGCTCCCAACATATCTTTAACCTGTTGCACAACCATTAAAAAATCGGCACCACTTCTATCCATTTTATTAACGAAACCAATTCTTGGTACTTTATAACGATTTGCCTGACGCCAAACAGTTTCAGATTGTGGTTCAACACCATCAACAGCACTAAACAATGCAATCAAACCATCCAATACACGCATGGAACGTTCTACTTCTACAGTAAAATCTACGTGACCCGGAGTATCAATAATATTAAAATAATAACTTTTTGTATTAGCATCTTCAACGCCTTTATTTGTTGGAAATTTCCATTGGCAACTTACTGCTGCAGAAGTAATGGTAATACCACGTTCTTTTTCTTGTTCCATCCAATCGGTTGTTGCAGCACCATCGTGTACTTCACCAATTTTATGAATCATACCTGTGTAGCGTAAAATACGCTCTGTAGTTGTGGTTTTACCAGCATCAATATGTGCTGCAATGCCAAAGTTGCGTTGAAATTTTAAGTCTGCCATTTTGTTTTATTTACAATTTTGTATAAGTAGATAATGTAGTTTTTTATCATCAAACACAAAAAATACTTATAATGTTTATTTTTTCGAGCGGCAAAGGTAAGGAGTTCTGTAATAAGATTATGATATCAAATACCAACAAATTCTTAAATAATGCACATAATGTTGAAAGGATGTTTGTTCATTGAAAATGAGTTGTTTAATTTAATTTCCTAGAAAATGAAATTTTCTAAAATTTATAAAATCACTTTATAAGTTTTAATTCTATAAGTTTCACTTGGTGAAGATTTGAAAAATTGTAAACAAATTCAGTTCTCCTGGCTTTAGGTAATGCTATTCTTAATTTACAAAAAAGCTGCGTTTCATTTTCTAAAATGTTTGCATCTAACTTTTTTAAAATTTGCATAACTTGGTTTGTTTGGGTATAATCAAACTCTAGTTCATAATTTACTAAAATAGGTTTTTGTATAATTTTTGTAGTTTGAAGAGCTAATGATGCTGTGGTTTTATAAGCATTAATTAAACCAGGAATACCCAATAAATTTCCTCCAAAATAGCGAACTACAACTACTAAAACATTAGTTATATTTTTAGATTCAATAGCATTTAATATTGGTTTACCAGCTGAGCCACTAGGTTCCCCAGCATCAGAAGATCTAAAATTATTATTATCTAAACCAATTTTATAGGCAAAACAATAATGTGAGGCTTTAGGGTGTAAATCTTTTGTTTTTTGTAAAGCAATTTTAAACTCTTCTTTATTATTGATAGGGTAAGTTAATGCGATAAACTTACTACCTCGATCTTTAAACTCTGCAGTTCCTTTTTCTGAAATGGTTAAATAATAACCTGCTTGTACTTCAATCATAAAATTTTAATGAGTGCAAAAATGAACTGGATTATTTAATAAAAAATCTAATATTATTTAATATTAAAACTTTATCTTTGTGCATCAACGCTGTGCATTATTAATGTGCGGCGTTGTATTTTTATATCCTTTGTAATAACAAAAAATATATGTATGAGTGAATATGTAACACAGGAAACCTTCGATAAAATGCGTGAAGAGCTTCAGAAAATGAAAGGTATTGATAGACCTGCAGCTTCTAAAGCAATTGGTGAAGCAAGAGAGAAAGGAGATTTAAGAGAAAATGCCGAATATGATGCAGCTAAAGAAGCACAGGGAATGCTTGAAGCAAGAATTAAACAATTGGAAGGTGTAATTGCAACAGCAAAAATTGTAGATCCAAATACTATTGATACCAGTAAAGTTACCATTCTAACAAAAGTAACTATTACTAATATGGCTAATAAAAAAACGGTAACTTATCAAATTGTAGGAGAAAAAGAAGCTGATTTAAAAGAAAAGAAAATTTCTGCATCATCTCCAATTGGCAAAGGTTTATTGGGAAAAGTTAAGGGTGAAATAGCTGAAGTTCATGCACCAAATGGAATTTTGAAGTTTAAAATTGAAGATATTTCTATTTAGAATGACTATATTTTCTAAAATTATTAAAGGTGAAATTCTTAGTTACAAAATAGCAGAGAATGATAAATTTTATGCTTTTTTAGATATTTTTCCTTTGCAAAAAGGACATACTTTAGTTGTTCCAAAAGTAGAAATTGATAAAATTTTCGACTTGTCACCCGATTTATTAGGTGAAATTTTAGTTTTTGCACAGCCTATAGCAAAAGCTATTGAAAAAGCTTTTCCTTGTAATAGGGTTAACATCATAACTGTTGGCTTAGAAGTGCCCCATGCACACATTCATCTTATACCAATTAATCAAACCTCAGATATGGATTTTGCAAATCCTAAACTTAAGTTTACAGCTGAAGAATTTTCATTAATTCAGTCTGCAATTTGTATAAATTTACAAAATAGGTAAAAAATTATTTGTTTTACAATAAATCTTACTACATTCGCAATGCCAATACATGTTGTTCCAGGTTTCTTAGGTGTTTTTTGTAAATACTGATGGACTATATGGTTACTGTACTGGATTATTTTTAACTTTTAATCATTTACAAAATGAACATTTACGTTGGTAACCTAAGTTGGAACATGACCAATGAGGA
>JANPAT010000047.1:0-3540 GCA_031430075.1 Chitinophagaceae bacterium
ATTTTCTTTTAATCCTAGCTCATCTAATTCATTAAATAAAAATTGGTTGTAATCGAATTCGTTTTGAAAATTGATTTGCTTTTGTTGTAATGCTTCTAAATATTTTTTTGCTTCAACCCATTTTTTATAAATAGCTGAATAAGTTTGAAGTTGTTTTTCATTCTCTGCTAATGCATCTAAAACTTCTCTTTGAAAATCACTTTCGCCTAATTCTAAAGCATCAAATTGTTGATGTAAATCGACTAGCAAATAAGTTAATGATTTTAATTGTTGCAGATTAACAGGTGTATCGTTGATGAAGGCCCTGCTTTTTCCATTATTGGCAATTTCTCTTCTTAGTAATAAATTTTCATTGCTATCTAAGTCGTTGGCTTCTAAAAAAGCATGAATTTCAAGTTTATTATCTACAAAAAAACTTCCTTCAATAAAACATTTTTTGGAGTTATCTACTAAAACTGAGCTATCGGCTCTTTCTCCTAAAATTAAACTCAGTGCTCCCATTAAAATACTTTTACCAGCACCTGTTTCGCCAGTAATGATGTTTAAATTATTGGTAAAATCGATTTTAATCTCATCAATTATTGCATAATTCTGTATATGTAAACTTTGCAGCATGAGCAGTAAAAATAACTAATTCTAAGGTGATATTTGTTATGAAATTTTCAAAGTAAATTTAAATAAATTATTCTCCTTTACAACGTGCAATGCCACTTTTTGCTCTTTGGTCCAATGAATTTTTATATTCATGATCACCCATATTTAAACAAATATTATAATATTTTACAGCCTCAATTTTATTGAGTTGATTTTCGTAAATATTTCCTATTTGCAATGCTGCCCGTGCAGCATAATATTCTTTTCTGAATTCACCCAAAATAATGGCTTGTTTATAAAATTTAATGGCTTCAGCATCTTTATTTAAATCATCGTTTATTCTTCCTAAGCGATAAACAAATTCTAATTGCTCTTCCTCTCTTTCAAAACTATTACTTGTTTTATTCAATAGCAATTCCAAAGCATCGGTATTATAACCTCCATCGTTTAATAAACGAGATTTTAGTAATATTGCGTTCGGCCATTGATTTGTTTTTGCTTCATCATAAGCGTGTTTATCTGCATCAGAATTGGTATTGCCTTTTTGTAAAACTGCAAGTCGTGCTATTTCAGCAGCTTTAGTATTGCCTTGCAAATAATAGGCCCAGCTTAGTTTTTGATGCACATCTTTAACATAAAAATTGCCCTTAAAGCTTGATAAATATTTTTCGAAAAATGTTATTGCTTCTGGTAATTCTAATTTATGCAATCTAATAAAACCCATTTGCATATCCCAAACAGGGGTAGTTAAATATTCGTTTGATGGATTTCTGTTTAAAATAATTTGTTTAGCTAATTCTGTTTGTTTTCCATTTACATAAAGGTTAGTAGCCATATAAGCTAACAGGTGATTATTGACTAAATCTAACTTAGTATTCTGAATTCTTTTAATGGTTTCTTCTTTTTTATTTTCGATATAATAACTAATATAATTATATAAAAATTCACTTTCAGTATCATAAAATTTTGCCCAAGGATCATTACTATTAACAAATGTTTTAAGCACTTTCATTCCATTTGTTAACGAACCTTTCATTCCTAAAATATTGGCTATCCACTGATAACTTTTAGGAATTGTTCCAGTAATAGCCTGTAAGGTTCCTAAGATTAAATCGTTTGGGGCAAAAGTTTTAAATTCTTCTTTATTTTCTTTAATTAATAAATAGGCTTTTCTTGCAGCCCAAGCTGCACTCATGTTTTCACCATATCGAACATGAATAATCGATTTGTGCAAATAGGCATTGCTTAAACAAAAAAGATATAAAGAAGAGTTTTTATTTCCTTTTTTTAAAATGTTGATTCTATCATCAATATTGTCTTTGCGTTTTTTATATTCAACCAAATCTTCATTAAAAAAAAGTTCAATAATATCAATATAACTTTCTAAATAAATTGGAATTAAATTATTATCATTTTGCAGTTTTGCTTTTTCGATTAATGTTGTTGCATTTTTTATTTTTAGCTGACAAATTTCTTTGTATGCTTGTTGACAAGTTGTATTAAAATCATACACTTTTTCTGCAAAGCATGTTGAGTAGAATAAAATAAATGGTATGATTAAAAATCGTTTTTTCATGCTATAAAAAAAGGAAGCTCAATTTGCTTCCTTTTTATTTAATATTATTCTAAAATTAAAACTATTTTACTTTTGTGTTTTCGTGTAACGTTTCATCAATTAAAATTCTTCCGCAGTTTTCACAAACAATTACTTTTTTGTGTAAACGAATTTCACTTTGACGTTGAGGAGGAATTGCATTAAAACAGCCACCACAAGCATCACGTTCAACAGAAACAACAGCTAAACCATTTCTATAGCTAGTTCTAATTCTATCGTAGCTGTATAATAATCTTTCGTCAATTTCTTTTCGTGCATTATCACTTAGTTTGCCAAAATGCTTTTCTTCTTTTTCTGTTTCTACAATAATTTTTTCTAACTCACTTTTTTTATGGGTTAAAACACCTTCTTTAGAAGCAATTTGTTTTTTTGCTATTTCTAAAGCTCTTGCTTTTTCAAGAATTTCTTCGTTAGCATCTTTAATATGCTTTTCGGCAAGTTTTACCTCAAGTTGTTGCATTTCAATTTCTTTATTGATTGCTTCAAACTCTCTACTATTTTTTACGTCGTTACTTTGTTTCTCGTATTTTTTTATTAAAGCTTCAGACTCTTTAATAGCTTCTTTTCTACTCTCAATGTATTCGTTAATACCATTAATTTCTTCTTCAATTCTAATTCTTCTGCTGTGCAAGCCTTGAATTTCATCTTCCAAATCTTTAACTTCCATAGGCAATTCGCCTTTTAAAATTCCAAACTCATCTAATTTGGTATCAATTTTTTGAAGTTTAGTTAAAGCGGCCAATTTATCTTGAACCGAATACTCTTTTACTGCAGCCATTTTATTTACAATTTAAGATTTGTTATTTTTTAAGTTAAAAGGGAATTCTAATCTATAAAATAACTTACAGAATTAGTATTTACCTCACTTTTAAGGACGGCAAAAGTAGGGGTTTTTGCTCGTATTATTTCAATAAGAAGTTCAATTGTATACTGCTCACTTTCCCAATGTCCAATGTCTGCAACCACAATTTTTTGATCAGCATCAAAAAATTCATGGTATTTTATATCGGCACTTATATATATATCTGCTTGTGCAGCAATTGCATTTTTTATTAAAAAGCTGCCAGAACCTCCACAAAAAGCTACAGTTTTAATTACTTTATTTAGCAGTGGCGTGTGTTTTACGACTTTTAAATTAAACTGATTTTTAACAAAACTTAAAAAATCTGTTTCAGCCATTGGCTTAGGCAATTCTCCTATCATTCCACTTCCAACTTCTTGATTTTGATTATTTAAAGGAATAATATCATAAGCTACTTCTTCGTAAGGATGAGCTAATTTCATTTGCTCTACTATGGAATTTTGCAAGTAAGATGGAAAAATAACTTCAA
>JANPAT010000048.1:0-5679 GCA_031430075.1 Chitinophagaceae bacterium
AATTTGCATTGCTGCATTCATTACATCCAATGTATGAAAGTAACTATGGTAAATTAATTTAGGTGATAATTCATTTTTTAATCTTGTAATTATCTCTATTTCTGCTTTTAGAAAATTGGGCATAAAGTATATTGAAACAAGTTTTAAAACAACGATAATTAGCTAAGTATTAGACCAAAGTAATTAAAAAAAAAATAGAATTTATAAAAAATTTGTTATATTTTTACAGGTAGACAGGAAATAGATACTTAAATAACTTGACTCTTCAGGCTATTCACAAACACATCGAATTAGGTTTTATTTACACTTTTTAAAATGCATTTCGCTAAATAATTTTGAATTTCAAGTTCAAAAATAGGAAGCATTTTCTAAAGTTTTTTTAATTTTCAAAATTAACACACATGAGAAAGTTTCTATTTGCTCCGTTTTTGAATGCTCTAATTTTTCTATCGAGCAATCTTTACTCACAAACTACACAACAACTACAAATTAAAGATTTTGTAATATACAGTGCAAAAGACTTAAAGCTTAATGAACAAATTAAAATACTTCCAGATTCTGTTGTAAAAGGAAATGTTGGTAGTAAAGAAAATGTTTCTTTTAAAAAAGAATCTGTTATTAATGGAAATATTTTTAGCCGTGGAACTATAGACTTAGATAAAGATTTAACGCTTATAGGAAATCTTACTGCTAATAATTATACTAATTCAAATGGAGATATATTAAAAGGCGATAAAGGAATTAAAATTACTGGCAATGCAATCGTTAAGGGTAAAATAAAATTAACATCAACTGGAAGTACATTTATTGGATCTGTTAGGCAACCAGTTGGGGCAACTTATTCAGGACCTAATCCTACTGGAGGAATTTCTAAAGGTGCATTAACTCTTCCTATTTTCCCTAGCTTACCAGTTATCAATTATTATACTGCAGGTAATAATAATATTAGCGGAACTCAAACTTTAAGCCCTGGAACTTATGGTAATGTTACACTTGCAAATAATCAAACACTAACTTTAAATGGTGTTGGTACGTATATTTTTAAATCTATTACAAATAGCGGTAATAGTAAAGTAAATATTGTATTCAATTTTAATAATTCAACAGTAGGTCATTTTAGATTATTTGTAACTGATAAGGTAGAATTAAAAAATGTAAGTGCAACAACAATTAATGGAGGAAATGCAAATAGAATTTTTACTGAAGTGCATTCTACACTTACTACAACTAATGACCTTGATGATACACAAAATGCATTTTTTATTTCAAATGGTACTGGAAATAGTGGATGTGTTTGGTTAGGTACAGTATGGGTGCCTTATGGAAAAATAAAAATAAAATCTACCGGAATTGCAGCAACTACAAGATTTGTAGGAGCAATTTGGTGTGGAGATAGAGTAGTAATTGAAAATAATGCTGAAATTGTTTATGCACCCTTGAAGTTTGACCCTAATAATATTTCGCCTTATTATCCTCCACCAGAATCTGGAAAAACTGCTGATTTAATTGGTGCTGAATTAACACAGCTAACAACTAACATAGGTCCAATTACTAGTATTCCAGCCAATAATATTTTTACCATCGATGCTACTAATGTAACTATTGAAGCCATTGCTTTACAAGGTCAAGAAGCAGCCTTATTAGCCTACTTGCAAAGTCAAGGTTTAACTAATACTATAAATAATGGAACTGGTTCTTTAACTATTACAGGTAGTATTCCCATTACAAACTTATTAAATCTTAATCAACAAACTAGCCTATTACGATTTTCACGACCACTATATCAACCTTTAACCAAGTCTGGTTTAACCACTTCTCAAGGCGACATTGCAATGAGGTCAAATATTGTAAAATCGGGTTTTAATATTAGTGGAGAAGGCGTAAAAGTTGGTGTAATATCGGATAGTTATAATACTATACCAAACAACCCTGCATTAGCCGATGTTTTAAATGGAGATTTACCTGGTGCAACTAATCCTAATGGAAATTTAACACCTGTAGAAGTAATTTTAGATTATCCTTATAGCAGAAAATCTGATGAAGGCAGAGCAATGCTGCAAATTATTCATGATGTAGCTCCAAAATCAACTTTAGCTTTTAGAACAGGATTTATTAGTCCAGGAGATTTTGCAATTGGTATAAAAGAATTAGCATCAAATGGATGTAAAGTTATTGTTGATGATATCACTTATATAACAGAACCATTTTACAAAGATGGTGTAGTTTCAAAAGCTGTTGATGAAGTTGTTGCAAACGGCGTAACTTATGTATCGGCTGCTGGTAATTATGGCTCAAAATCATATGAAAATGGATTTACTCCAACTGTACCACCCATTGGAACAATTGGTCAAGCTCATGATTTTGGAGGAACAGTATATCAAAAATTAACGTTGGTTCCTGGAACCTATACAATAGTATTACAATGGGAGGGTGATGTGTATTCACTAGGGGATAATATAGGAACACAAACTGATTTGGATATTTATTTAGCTAATAAAGACGGCTCTACATTATTTGGTTTTAATAGAAACAATATAGGAGGTGATCCAATTGAAGTATTGCCTTTTACTGTAAATGAAAATACAGAAACAAACCTTTTAATTATTAAATCAGCTGGTAGTAATGTAAAATTCAAGTATATTATTTTTAGAGGAGAGGGCTCAGTTGAACAAGTTTCAGGTTCTGGAAAAGGCACAATAGTTGGCCAAGCAAATGCCGCAGGGGCAATAACTGTTGGTGCAGTATTATTTACTAATACACCTCAATTTGGCGGAGTTCCAACAGTTGCATCATTTTCATCAAGAGGAGGTACATTAATAGACAATGTAAATAGAAATAAACCTGATATATCAGCACCTAATGGTGTTAATACTACTGTAAATATGGGTGGTGTAAATATTGATGGTGATGCATTCCCAAATTTCTTTGGAACCTCAGCTGCTGCTCCACATGTTGCTGGTGCTGCAGCTTTATTGATTTCGGCAAAGCAAAAGTTTTCAAATCAAACAATAACTCCATCAGAAATAAAAAGTATCATTCAAAATACTGCTTTAGATATGTATGGTTCTGGAATTGACCAAGCATCTGGTGCAGGTTTAATTCAGGCAGATGCCATGTTAAAAACCTTTGCTAAGCCAAAACCAAAATTAATATCATTAGAATCTATTGGAGATTCAAGTTTTGCAGCTGGAACAACTTTAAAAGTTCATGGTGAAAATTTGTCGGCCGAATCTAAAATATTGTTTAGAGGTAATGCAATAACAACAAATTTTATTAATGAGTATTCAGCAACTGCAGTAATTCCAACATATGTTGGTGGAAATCCAACTATACAATTATCAACAAGTGCAATTAGCAGTAGCCAATTAGATGGAGGTTTATCTGATACATTGAGATTTTTTGATATTCCAAAAAAGAATATTAGAATAATTGCAGATAATAAAACAAAGAAGTATGGTGAAACATTACCAGGTTTTACTTTTACTGTTACTGTTAATGGGCAACCTTTGGATTCTTCAGGCTTAACATTAACGGGTTTAAAATTGAATAATTTACAATTTAATACACCAGTAAATAGTTTAACCAATTCTGGTTTATACTTTATACAACCTTTATCACCATTCAATCAAAATATTTTATCTCCAACAGATATTAGTTTATTAGAGTTATATAATTACGAATTTATCAATGGATTAATAACTGTTAAAAAACTAAATATTAAAGTTACTCCACAAGATAAAAACTTAGTTTATGGAGATAAAATCGACAATATTAAATTCAATTATGTAATTGATCCTTCAGCAAATATTGTTTCAACAATTAAAAATGGATTAACAGATTCTTTAAAATTCTATCATGAATCTATTTTAGATACCAACTACATTGCATTAGTAGATTCAAGGGCTATTGTTAATAGCAGAGCTATTGTTAATTCAAGAGCCATAGTAAATAGCAGAGCCATTGTGAATATGGGTGTTCTTGTAAGTAGTAGAGCAATTGTAAATTCAAGAGCAATCGTTAACTCAAGAGCCATTGTAAATTCAAGAGCCATTGTAAATGGTGCAATTACAACTTATGTTAATGATACCATTACAGTTGTTGATACAACAAAAGTCGTTGATGTACCAGCAGCAGTTGTATTAGATTTCAATTATAATGATTCAACACAAACTTCAACTTCTACCCTAACCAGTAGTAGAGCCATTGTAAATTCAAGAGCAATTGTAAACTCAAGAGCTATTGTGAATTCAAGGGCTATTGTAAATAGCAGAGCAATTGTAAATGGTACTTATAGTGGAGCTCCTTTAGCTAATAGTCGAGCAATCGTTAATTCAAGAGCCATTGTAAATAGTAGAGCTATTGTAAATTCTAATACAGTTGCTTCTAATACTGATTCAAGCAATAAAAAAGTAGCAGTAATTTTAGATCAAACTGATGTTGACTTTGTTCGTGATACAAGCTTAGCTCAAGAACCAATTGAAGCTTTCAAAGCAATTAGTATGATTACAGGTACAACTGTTGGTCAGCATTTCATTATTCCTGCAGCATTGATGGCAGAAAATTTTGAAATTACTTATGAAACTGGAATTTTAAATATCGCTCCTGCAGTTTTAACAGTTAAAGCTCAAGATACAAGTACAATTTCTGGAACAGCTACAAGCTATAGACATACTATAACTGGATTTAAAAATTCTGATAGTACTGGAAATGTAATAACAGGTTCACCAACTTATATTATTAAGAACACTGCTGGAACAGTTATAACAAATACAACCCCTCCTACAGGAACGTATTCAATAACGCCAAGTTTGCAATTAATTGCTCCACCAGCTGCAGATTTCTTATTAGGATTCTTAGGAACTGAATATGATGTAGTTTCAGATCCACTTAGACCATCAAACTATATAATAAATTATATTAATGGAACATTAACTGTTACAGGAGTTGCACCATCAATTAATTGTCCTGCTAATATTAGTGTAGGAAATGCAACTGGACAGTGTGGTGCAAATGTAAATTTTGCTGCTACTGAAACAATTGGCCAACCAGCTTCAACTATTTCTTATAGTCATTCTTCAGGAAGTTTCTTCCCTGTGGGTACAACAACTGTAACTGCCACTGCTACAAATGCTATAGGAAATTCTGTTTGTTCATTTACAGTAACAGTTCTGGATAATCAGGCTCCAACAATTACATGTTTACCAACAGTTACAATTAATAATACTCCAGGTCAATGTTCTGGCACAACAACTTTAACTGCTCCAACAGTTACAGATAATTGTGGTGGAATTAGTGGAAATGCATTACATTTTGATGGTACAAATGACTTTGTTTCTGCTGCACTACCAATGACAGCAGTTGATAATATTACATTAGAAATGTGGATTAAACCAGAAGTGTTTTCAGGCTATCAGATTCCTGTATCTTATGGTTATGATGATGGATCAACTGGAAATGGAGTTTCAGTGGCTTTGGTGGGCTCGGAACTGAATATATTATTCGGTACAGTTGCATGGTTTCCTACAGGTTACTCTTTACCTGCTGCAAACCAATGGTATCATATTTCTCTTGTAAGAGCTAATGGTGTTGCAAGTATTTATGTAAATGGTATTCAAAGAGGAAATACATCAACATTAGTGCCTCTTACTCCAACATCATTTCAAATTGGCAGTCAAAATG
>JANPAT010000049.1:0-2707 GCA_031430075.1 Chitinophagaceae bacterium
GATTCTGTTGCTGCTCCAGTAAAATAATTTTGGCTGCAAAAGCAGCTAAATAAAATTAAGTTTACACTTAGTTGAAATAAGAAATAGCCTCTCAGTTGAGAGGCTATTTCTATTTAACCCTTTTCTTTGCAAAAAAAATAATGGCAGAAGATTTATATATTAAACTTGGTTCTAAAGAGGAACAATACCGATCATTAATTCCACAAATCAAAGGACTTTTAACTGGAGAAGCTGATTTAATTGCAAACCTTGCAAATGTTGCTGCTGCTTTGAAAGAGCAATTTAATTGGCTTTGGATTGGATTTTATTTGGTTAAGAATAATGAACTTGTATTAGGTCCATTTCAAGGGCCAGTGGCTTGCACAAGAATAAAAAAAGGAAGAGGTGTTTGTGGCTCAAGTTGGGCACAAGCCCAAACTTTAATTGTGGATGATGTTGAAAAATTCCCTGGTCATATTGCTTGTAGCAGTAGCTCGAAAAGTGAAATTGTTATACCCATTTTTAAAGAAAATGAAGTGGTTGCAGTTTTAGATGTTGATAGTAGTGAATTAGCCATGTTCAATGAAGTTGACAAAATATATTTAGAACAAATAGTTCAACTATTGATTTTTTAAGTTTGATTTTATCTCTTTATTTTCAAATTTTCATCTTTCACTTTACTTTATTTGAGACCTCAATGTATTAATATTGCAACCTATATTAATACAATATGAAGAAAATTATTTTTGCCCTACTTTCTTTTACAATTATTTCATTTGCTTTTGCTCAACCTGAACGTTGGCAACAAAAAATTAGCTATAAAATTGATGTTTCTTTAAACGAAAAGAATCATACTTTTTCTGGAACAGAAAATATCGATTACTATAATAATTCTCCGGATACACTTCAAAAACTTTATTTTCATTTATACTGGAACGCTTTTCAGCCTAATAGTTCAATGGATGTGAGAAGTTTAGAATTAGGCAAACTATTTCCAAGAAACGATAAATCTGGTAACCCAATACCAGATTGGGATGCAAGAGTGAAAGATAGAATTTCAAAACTTAATAAAGATGAAATCGGAATTCAAAAAGTGAACAAAATTATCATTCAGGGTAAAGAACAACAACTTATTGAACATGAAACTATTTTGGAAGTAGTATTAGCAAAACCTATTTTACCTAAATCTAAAACTAATTTGTTGGTGAGTTTTAATGCTCAAGTTCCAATACAAATTAGAAGAAGTGGTAGAAATAATGCAGAAGCTGTAGAATATAGTATGAGTCAATGGTATCCTAAAATGGTTGAGTATGATTACGAAGGCTGGAATGCCAATCAATATATTGCCAGAGAGTTTTATGGTGTTTGGGGTGACTATGAAGTAAAAATTAATATCGATAAAAAATATGTAGTTGCTGCAACAGGCGTTTTACAAAATGCACAAAGTATTGGTTATGGATACGAAGATGTTTCAAAGAAATTAATTACTAACTCAAGCAAAAAAAATACTTGGGTTTTTAAAGGCGAAAACATACATGATTTTGTTTGGGCTGCTGACACTTTGTATAAACATCTTTCAAAAAAAATACGAAATGGGCTAACCATTCATGTAGTGTATAAAGCAAAAGATTCTAGTACCGATAGTGCTTGGCAAAATGTATTGTGGGCTGCTGAAAAAGTTTTACCTTTTATTGAAAAAAAATTTGGTGCTTATCCTTATCCTCAATATTCATTTATACAAGGTGGAGATGGAGGTATGGAATATGCAATGTCAACCTTACTTAAAGGGCCAGGATTAGGAACTGTTTTTCATGAATGGATGCATAGTTGGTATCAACAAATTTTAGGTACCAATGAAAGTTTATTTGGGTGGATGGATGAAGGGTTTACCTCATTTGCTGAAAACTTGACCATGGATTATTACAATCAAAATTGGGCACAATATTCACCATTTACTTCAACAGTTTCAAAACTTAAAACGCAAAAAGAAGTGGCCTCATCTGCATTAGATTTGCCTGTTCATCAATTTGGTGAATACAATGCTTACATGCGTTTAGCAAATAGTGGATTTGAAGAACCATTAACAACACATGCCGATCATTTTAATACCAACTATGGCTATTCGAATGCTGCTTATACTAAAGGTGCAGTTTTTATGAATCAGCTTGGTTATTTGGTTGGTGATGAAATGAGAGATAAAATTCTTTTAGCCTATTATAATACTTGGAAATTTAAACATCCCAATGCAAATGATTTTATACGTGTTGCAGAAAAAATTTCAGGATTAACACTGCAATGGTACAAGGAATATTGGGTGTATAGTACTAAAACTATAGATTATAAAATTGCCAATATTTCAATGAATGATGAGTTGAATAAAGCTGAGGTTACTGTTGATCGAATTGGTAAAATGCCCATGCCATTAGATGTTTTGGTTACGTATAAAGATGGTTCTCAAAAAATGCATTATATACCTTTAGATTTAATGTTGGGCAATAAAAATGCAGAAGATGCAACAACAAGAACCATTCATAATGAATGGCGTTGGACTCATCCTTCTTATAAATTCACTATAGATAAAAAAATAATTGACATTAAAAGTATTGAAATAGATCCAACTTATAGAATGGCAGATATGAATAGAGTTAATAATAAAATTGTGGTTCCTGATTAAAATAATTGCAACAATAAATTATTCAGCAAAGCCTTTCATATATTCGAAAGGCTT